>CAYSAA010000028.1:0-12450 GCA_964428905.1 uncultured Atribacterota bacterium | reverse complement strand
TATCAAAAATAGAAATTATAAACATAGCCATTGCAACAAAAGGAGAGCAAACAATGAACGAAAAAATAATAACTCTGGATCACGGTAGCGGGGGAAAATTATCAAATCAGTTAATTCGTGCAGTCTTTCTAAAATATTTTGACAATCCGATTTTGAATCACCTGCATGATGGTGCCGTTTTACCACCATCAGATAAACGTGTTGCCTTTTCTACCGACTCTTACACCATTAGCCCGATATTTTTCTCGGGAGGCAATATCGGGCATCTGGCAATACACGGAACGGTCAATGATTTGGCTATGTGTGGGGCAGAACCAAAATACCTCAGTGTCTCTTTTATTATAGAGGAAGGAATTTCTATGGAAGTTCTGAAGCAAATTACCTGTAGTATGGCCGAAGCAGCACAGCAAGTTGGTATCAAAATAGTTACCGGAGATACCAAGGTGGTTAACCGTGGTGATGTTGACGGAATATTTATTAATTCCACAGGAATAGGTTATATTGATGATGGTATTCTAATCAATGGCGAACAAGCACAGGAAGGAGATGCGGTTCTCATTAATGGCCCCATCGGAAATCATGGGATCAGCATTTTGGCTTCCCGGGAGAATCTCGAGCTGGAGCAAACGATTTTCAGTGATACAGCACCGTTGGCTGACTTAGTTAAACAAATGTTAACGATAACTAAAGAAATCCATGTTTTGCGAGATCCCACCCGTGGGGGGTTAGCTACAGCTTTAAATGAAATTGCTCAATCATCCCAGGTGGAAATTGAAATTGAGGAAGAGAAAATCCCCATTGAGGAAATGGTGAAAGAGACCTGTGAAATTTTGGGCTATGATCCCCTTTATCTGGCTAATGAAGGCAAGCTGATTGCTTTTATGCCACAAAAATATGCTGAAAAAATATTAAATAAAATGAAGACCTGTCAATACGGAGAGAGGTCTACAATCATTGGAAGAGTAGTTTCTAAAGTTCGTCCTGAAGTCTATCTCAAGACAAGTATCGGAGGTAAAAGAATGGTAGGCATGCTCAGCGGTCAACAATTACCCAGAATCTGTTAGTCTTTATAGATAAATGATAATTTAGCCCTAATGATTATAAAATAAAGAGAGAAATTTTATAAGTGTTTATTAAAAAAGGAGGTAGCCTGTAATGAATCAAAAAAGAGAAGAGAGTATTCCAGTACAATTAGCCAGGAAAAGTATTATTCACTATCTAAAAACAGGGCAAAAGATAGAGCAACCAGATAAACTTTCTCGGGAATTCACTGAGAAACAAGCTGGTGTATTTGTTTCTTTGAATAAAGACGGACATTTACGTGGTTGTATTGGTACATTCTTACCTACTCAGGACAATATTGCCTTGGAAATTATTGAAAATGCCATTAGTGCTGCTACCCGTGATCCCCGGTTTTCTTCAGTAAACATAAGTGAGGTAGAGAAATTATCCATTTCGGTGGATGTCCTATCTTTCCCGGAAGAAATTAAAGATATTTCACAACTTGATCCCCAAAGGTATGGTGTTATTGTTAGCAGTGGTTTTAAAAAAGGCCTTCTGTTACCAGATTTAGAAGGGGTAGATACGGTCGAATATCAGATAGATATCGCCAAACGAAAAGCTGGAATCTTTCCGAAAGAAAAAATACATTTGTCCAGGTTTGAAGTAAAACGCTACTATTGATTACAAAATGTAGCAACAGTTTGCCTGACCAAGCAATACCTGTTTCCCTTTGTGACTGAAACTAATACTGTTAATATGGATGGTTTGCTTTGATTTTAATTGCTGTTTTGGTATAATAAACAAAATTATTTTTAGAATTAATAGTCATAGAATTCGAGAACAACCTACATTGACAGAAACCAATTGCTAAGTTTTGAACATAGAGAAGATTGTTTGTATAAAAATTAAAGTACTTGATTAACATTACTGTAAGAGGTTTCTATTCATGCATAAAAGTATTCGATTTTTTTTAACTTTCCTATTTTTGATGTTATTTTGGTTAATTCTGTCTTTTAATTTCCAATTTCCTTCAATCCTCCTTGGTATTATCATTTCCTTGTTCATTGGTCTGCTAAGTTATAATTTTATTATTCAGGACAACGAAGGCATCCACAGTAGAATTATTGGAACCGTTTGGTATTTATTTGTCTATGTTTTTGTCCTTTTATATGAGATGTTTTTGGCTAGTTTTGATGTAGTATATAGGGTTGTTACTATGAATATTAATCCTGAAATTGTGATGATAAAAACAGACATAAAATCAGATTTAGGCATCTTGCTGCTGGCAAATTCTATCACCCTGACTCCTGGGACAATTACTGTTGACATCGAAGATGAGTATCTTTACGTACACTGGCTGTATACCCGAACCACTCATTTTGGGCATGCATCAGAGTTAATCAAAGGCCGTTTTGAGCAATGGTTAGGAAGGATATTTAAATGAATATTATAACAGTAGTTATTACAGTTCTGAGTGTAACTTCATTGTTGACACTGTATCGTGTTTTTTTTGGCCCTACTCCATGGGATAGACTTATTGCTGTAAATCTCATTTCATCCAAGGTTGTGTGCATTATGGTAACAGCATCATTATTGTTTAGACGTAATATTTATATAGATGTAGCCTTAGTATATGCAATTATCGGATTTGTCAGTACGATTGCTATCAGTAAATTCTTAGAAGGAGAAAGCAGGGGAAAAAGATGATTGCCAATATATTCATATTTTTTGGATTGGTTTTTTTCTTTTTTGGTACCATAGGGACGATTCGTTTTCCTGATATTTATACGCGACTACAAGCAAGTTCCAAGTGTGACGGGGCAGGCGCAGTTGCCTTGTTTGTTGGCTTAATGATAAGGGAAGGATTCAATGTATTTTCCTTAAGAATATTGATTATTACATTTTTTCTTCTACTAACAAATCCGGTATCCACTCATGCTATTGCACGCTCTGCTGCAATCAGAGGAATAAAGCCATGGCGAAAAGAGGACAACAAAGAGAGTAAAAAGGAAGGAAGAATTAAGGGGAAATAGATAATTATGATAACCCCATTTTTAATGATGTTAGTAGTGCTTGCTTTGCTGGCACTTGAATTAAAGAATCTCCTAAGTTCGGTTATTGTATTCGGGGCATTCAGTCTGATTTTATCACTGGTATTATATTATTTACATGCTCCTGATGTGGCTATTACTGAGGCTGCTATTGGAGCAGGATTTTCTACTGTGATTTTTATTATTGCTATTAAACAACGTGGAGTGCTTGTAATGTTGACTTATCCACACAATCGTTTCTTTTTTTATGACCAACAAGGTAATCCAGCTGGACTTGATTATGATATTCTATCTTTATTTGCCAGGAAATTAGATATTGAACTGAAGATAAAGGAAGTAAAAAATTGGCAGGATCTTATTCCTCAACTGGTTTCCGGGAAAGGGGATGTTATTGGTGCCGGTATGACTCGTCTTGAAGAACGAATGGAAAAAATAAATTTTTCTGATGGTTATTTCCCTACCAAGGTTGTTATGGTAACCCATACCAATAACATTAAGTTAAATTCAATTACCGATCTAAAAGATAAAACTGTTTTTTCTGTACCACATACTTCATATCTTAGTGCCCTGAAATCCGTTGATGGTATAGAGATTGATAATAGCATTTCTGATCCGAACAGACTTTTAGAGGCTGTTGCAGAAGGCAGACTCTATGCCGTTGCAGTAGATCTCAATGAAGCCATGGTTGGACAGGTAACTTATCGGAATTTAAAAATAATAGGGTCTATTAGTGATATTCAAGAATATGGATTCGGTGTAGCAAAAGATAAGAAAGAACTTCTGGCTCAATTAAATTGTTTTTTGAAAGAAATTAGACAGGACGGAACTTATAAGAAATTGTATAAAAAATATATACACTAAAAAGGAACAGATAAACAAGAGATGAAAAAGTATTATTATATTGTTTTGTTGATTATCATGACTATTCTGATAATCAGTTCTATTCATCCAGAATACGGCAATCCAGGAAATTTAGATTATATCAATTATTATCTGGAATATGGTGTCCGCGATACCGGTGCAATTAACCTTGTTGCATCGATATATCTTGATTATCGCGCTTATGATACGTTAATGGAAACAGTTGTTCTCTTTATGGCTGTAATGGGTGTTACATTTTTTTTACGGAAGGAAAAATAGATTGAAATATTCAAAGATAATAAGAACTCTAGCACAAAAACTATTTCCTTTTATATTGCTTTTTGGTTTTTACCTTACTTTGCATGGACATTTATCACCTGGAGGAGGGTTTCAGGGAGGTGTTGTTATTGGAACTGCAATTATTCTCCTGGCGTTATCTTACGGCATTAAGGAAACAGAGCATAGATTTAAAGAAAAACATTTAAATATTATGGAAAAATTAGCTATATTGGCATTTATCTTTTTGGGTTTACTTGGAATGTTGCATGGCTATCCCTTTCTCAAAAATTTTCTTTCCTTGGGCCAGAGGGGATGTATTGCCAGTGCCGGATTGATGATTCCCTTGAATTTAGTGATAAGTATCAAGGTAGCAGCAGGCATTACCGGAATATTTTATGCATTAGTTAAATACAGAGGTGAAATATGACGCCGACAAACATTAGTTTGTTAGTATTTATGATTGGTTTGTATGGAGTGATAGCTAAGAATAATCTAATTAAAAAAATTATTGGTTTGGCTATAATTAATGCTAGTGTAGTATTGTTTTTTATTGCTATTGGTTATCGCGAAGGTGGTTTAGCACCTATAATGAGTAGTGAAGCAGCTGATTCTGTAAACTTAATTTATGTGAATCCGGTACCCCAGGCTTTGATGCTTACTGCCATTGTGGTTAGCATTTCTCTTACTGCTTTAGCATTGGCTTTGGTAGTAAAAATTTATACCAAATATAAAACTTTAGATGTTCAAAAACTTTACGAGGAGTAAGTATTGCTGAATCATTTGCCAATTTTAATTATTATTTTCCCTCTGTCCATTGCATTTATCATTTTACTCTTTAAAAAGCATACAATAACTTTATCGATTGTCAGTATTGTGTTTTCATTAGCTTCACTTTTAAAATTTTTTCCTTTTATTTTAAATGGGGATGTAATACTATATCATCTCGGTGGTTGGCAGGGGACGCTGGGCATCAACCTGGTTATTGATGGTTTGAGTTTTTTCTTTGCTTTCATAGCACTGGCCATAGGAATAATGGTCATTTTATATTCTATTCCTGAAAAAAGGCACAATCATACCTATTATTTTTTACTATTGCTTTTATTGAGTAGCATGGTTGGTACAATTTTCACAGCTGATATATTTAACATGTATATTCTCTATGATCTTGTGGCTATTGCTACCTATTTACTAATTGCTTATTACCAACAGGGAGTTGCCTTAAAAGCCAGCTTTAATTATCTTCTTATGAGTGCTGTTGGATTATCTTTGTTTTTATTGGGAGTGGGCTCTTTATATGCTATGTCCAGTACATTGCATATAGCAAGTATATCAGAACAACTCCCGGCAATATTCGCTGATGATCCACAAATTATCATAATGTCTCTGGTGTTGGTTATTACGAGTATGGGAATTAAAATGGCCATGGTTCCCCTTCATGGCTGGTTGCCTGATGCTCATTCCCTGGCCCCTTCCCCGGTTAGCGCTATTCTGTCCGGAGTAGTAGTTAAGGTAGGTTTATATTGTTTAATAAGATTAATATTTAGTCTTTTTAGTGCAGAGAAAATACTGGTAAGCATCGGTAGTCATTATATTTTAATGGGGTTTGGTGCTATCAGCCTCCTTTTTGGTGCCATGATGGCACTTACTCAAACTGATCTGAAACGGATGTTGGCTTATTCTACGATTAATCAGGTTGGACTAATATTAATTGGGTTAGGCATTAATATTGATTCAGGTTTCGAAGGTGCACTATTTCATGTGCTGAATCATGCCTTATTAAAGAGTGCATTATTCTTTTGTGCAGGAATTGTTATTCTGCAAACCGGCAAAAGAAAAATTCATGATCTTGCCGGTTATGGAGAAAAGAATCCTCTGGTAGCTTTTTGTTTTGTTGTTCTTTCCTTGGGTGTTATTGGGATACCCCCCATGAATGGTTTTGTCAGCAAATTTTTGATATGTTTAGCGGCTATAGAAGCTAAACATTCTATTCTGGCGTTAGTTATTATTTTTGCAAGTCTCATTACTGCTGCTTATTATTTTCGTGTAATACAGGTATTTTATAGTGAACCTATTCAGTCGCATAGCAATTTATCAAATATAGATGTTAATGAAAATTCTTTATTTTGGGACAAATATTTTAGACTGTGGCCAATTTATATTTTAACCGGTTTTTCTTTAATGCTTGGAATTTTTCCTTCCCTGGGGCTTTCGCTGATAAAACCGGCTGTAAAAATATTATTATTAAGTATCGCAAAATAAGGACAGCAGGTACAGATAAAAGGAGGTAATTTTTATTCTATCTTCAAATTTGCCAATCTTGACTGTATTTTTTCCTTTTTTTCTGTCAATAACAATTATTTTGTTTGTTAAGAAAAATTGGGAAATTGAAAACCAGCTTAGATTAATCATAAAAATTATTTTTACTGGAATGGTAATAATGTCTTTTTTTCTTGGTTCAATGTTGTTTGCTGTGTTAAAGGGCCATATATATGAGAGTATTTTTTGGCCACAAATGACTCCTTTTGATTTAAGTTTCCGGGTAGACGGACTAAGTATTACCATGGCTATACTTATCTTTGTGCTATGGTCAGCAGTTTTCATATATTCAATAAAATATATTAAGAATAATGTTATAAGATATTACTCTTTGTTCTTGTTGCTGCTGGGGAGTGTACAGGATACAATATTCGCCGGAGATTTAGTTAATTTCTATATCTTTTTAGAAATCACAACCATTGTGACCTATTTTCTTATCACACATAATAAAGATGCAGTTGCCCTGAAGGCTGGCTATAAATACTTGTTAATGTTGCTGGGAGGAGCTTTTTTAATATTATTATCAATTCTCTTTGCATATAGCTATATGGGAAATTATAAGATGTCAAGTATTATTACATGTGGTTATATGATAGCACCCATGCTCTTTCTGGCAGGCTGTTTCATTAAAGCAGGAGCTATTCCTCTGCATGTTTGGCTGCCTGACGCTCATCCTGCTGCTCCGTCACCTATTAGTGCTTTTTTATCAGGAATAATGATAAAGATAGGAGCCTATGGCATAATAAGGGTAATATCCCCAAATATCAGTATAGAATTACCTATTGCAAATATTGGGAATATATTAAGTGTGATTATTATAGTTGTGGGAATTTTATCCATGTTTATTGGTGTTTTCTTGGCATTAATTCAAACAGATGTAAAGCGACTATTGGCTTACCACAGTATTAGTCAGATGGGATACATTCTTCTGGGTATAGGATTGGGTACGAAATTTGGGTTGGCCGGAGGGTTATACCATATCATGAATCATGCCATCTTTAAAGGTTTATTGTTTTTGGGTATGGGTGCGGTAATTTTTAGAGCTGGTTCAAAAAAACTTGGTGATTTGGGTGGTTTATGGGAAAAAATGCCTGTGACGACAATTGTATGCATTGTTGCTGCCCTTTCTATTTCCGGTATTCCTCCTTTTAATGGCTTTGCGAGCAAAATGATACTTGGAAAGGCCGTTGGTGAGTTCAGTATAATCCTTAAATATATGTTAACGATGGCATCAGCATTCACTTTTGCCTCTTTTTTCAAGCTAATTAAATTTTCATTTTTTGGCAAGGCAAAAGAATCGCTAAATTCCGTACAGGAAGCCCCTTTGTTAATGTTAATACCAATGATTGTACTTTCTGTTCTTTGTATTTTTTTAGGTTTGCAGGCGAATACGGTAATAAATCAACTAATACCGGTTGCCATGAATGAACCAGGGCATTATCAGATGTTTTCGAATGTTATATTTTGGACAGAAGGCTTATTATATGATACTCTATTAACCATTCTTTTGGGATTTACAGTTTATGTAATAGCCTTGAAGACAGGGTTGATTGGTAAAGAAGAAAAACCGATGGTTCACAAAAGTTTATTGTTAAAACGGGTAAGATGTTTGAGCACAGATCATCTTTACTGTCACCTTGCTTTATCAGTCCAAAATGTTTGCCACAAATTAAACAAAATATATTCCCGTGATTTTAATATGCATTTATCCTGGATAGCATTGACTCTAATTATTTTATTCATAATACTATGGTTCAGTTTAAAAATTAATGCTTAATTAAATAAGATACCTGAGATAAAAATAGATAGAAGCAACAATTAAGTCAATGACAACTAAGGGAAAAGCAACCTTGAAAAAGTACCAGAAGTAAATTGGTTGATTATTTTTTTCGGCAATTTCTGCAACAATCAAGTTGGAAGCCGTTCCGATAAGAGTGCCGTTTGCTCCGATGTTCGATCCCAGGGCGATAGCAATCCAGACAACCGGGGCAGTTGAAGGAAATTCTTGAACAATGTGGTCTATAACAGGGATAGCTAGATTTACAATGGGGATATTATCTAGAAATGAGGAAAGAAAAGTTGATGATACCAGGAATAGAAAATCAAGATATTGAAAATTAGCTTTAGTTAATTGAACAATTTTCTGAGATAATATATCTATAATTCCATGTTCTTCCATTGTTCCGGCCAGGATATTCAAACCAATTAAGAAAAATACAATTCCCCAATCTATTTGTGAGTAAATAAAATGGGCAGACTTACCTGGGGTAATAAAAAGTAGCATAATAGCCAAGAAAAGAATAACAACTGCCAGGTCTATCTCAAATATATGGGAAAAGAATATCAATATAATACCAACAAATATCATAATTACAATCTTTCTAAAGAGAATGTGGTCAGTGATACATTTATTGTCATTAATTTCAGCTAAGCGAGAAAATACATGTTGAGGGATTTTGGTTTCTAATAGAATTTTTGAAAAAATTATTTTAAAATAATAGATGTTTACTATGGTTAAAATGATGGCGAAAGGTGTAGTGTGATAGATAAAGTCAAAAAAGGTTAAATGAGCCGCTGAGCCAATCATAATATTAGCAGGTGTTCCAAGGTAGGTAGCCATTCCACCAATATTGGCAAAGATAATTTCTGATATTAAAAATGGTATAGAAGATATTCCTAATATAGAAGTAATAGCAATTGTAATATTAGCCATAAACAAGACTGTGGTAATTTCATCAAAGAAAGATGATAGGGCTCCAGTTAAAAGAGATAAGAGGATAAGCAACATCCAGGGATTGCCATGACTATATCGCATTACCTTGATCGCTAAAAATTGAAATATCCCACTATCTTTTGCGATAGTGGTGAATACCATTACTCCGATAATAATTCCTACTTTATTAAAGTCAATATAGTCGACCGCTTTTTCAAAAGAAATGAGGCCTATGAGAATTACTACTATTCCTCCCATGAAAGCAGAGGAAGTACGTATACGTCGGTTGGTAAAAATAAAGAAGTATACAAGTCCAATAATGGTAATTGTTAAAATCAGTTGGTTCATTGACCATTTCCTTGTCTGTAAAAGTAAATTGACTCAGTTATGATAAATAAAATGGCTTTACCATAAGAAAGATTAAGATAAGCCATATGATAATTTATCACCTGAAGTCCAAAACAGGAAGTTATATTGCTTAGAAATATTCAGTCAAAATATAAGAAAAAGCATAACAAAAAGTAACCAAGAAAAAGTTAAACCTCTTTTAGAGGTTCTTAAAGCCATCCGCTATGCGGGTGCGATGTTTACTTTGGCTTTTTGATTGAAAGTATTTTTTTTAATGTATTTAGCATAGGAATGACCTTTTATTTTTAGTGAATATTCCGGTCAAATTTAAGAAATAAATGGTTTTAAATAATAAATTTACGTTTTTGTTATTTGTTTAGCAATAAATGGTGAATAGATGTGTTAAAATTATCAAAGAAACAAAGAACAAATTGCTATAAAGTTATATTTTATTATATAATTACGGGAGATTCGTAGACGTAAATACTTATCATATAATAACATAAAAAATAATTTGTTGCAGCCAGGATTGACTATTTTTACTATTAACTTATATCAAAGGAGTTCAATAGATGTTTCATCTTTCTCTTTTTCCTTCCTTATCCCGAAACATCGGAATTGATTTGGGTACTGCTTCAACATTGATCTATGTCAAAGGAAAAGGGATTATATTGGAAGAGCCTTCTGTGGTGGCTTATGAAAAAAAGCAAAATCGTATTTTGAAAGTAGGGAAAGAAGCCAAGGCGATGATTGGGAGAACACCCCGAGGTGTTTACACTGTCCGTCCGCTGCAGTATGGTGTGATTGCTAATTTTGAAGTAACAGCAGAAATGCTTCGTTATTTTATAAAAAAGATTTTTAGACGACATCAATTTATGAAACCATCTATTACTATCTGTGTTCCTTCTGGTGTTACCGAGGTAGAAAAAAGGGCAGTTTCTGAAGTTGCTTTTGAGTGTGGCTCCCACCGTGTCTTTCTAATTGAAGAACCTATTGCAGCGGCCATAGGAGCAGGATTACCCATCTTTGAACCCATGGGTAATTTAGTCATTGATATCGGAGGTGGAACTACTGAAGTTGCCGTTATTTCTCTGGGAGGGATTGTGGTAAATGAAATATCTAAAGTGGCTGGTGATTACTTGAATCAACAAATTAGCAAATATATTAAGGATAAATATGGCTTATTTATTGGCGATTTGACTGCTGAATCTTTAAAAATATCACTCTCTGATAAAAATCCGAAAAATAATAGTAATCATTTTGAAGTAAAGGGAAGAGATCGCCTCAGTGGCTTGCCCATCAGAATCGATCTAACTAAAAATGAACTAAAAGAAGCTCTTACTGATTCAGTAAAAATAATTGCGAATACTACGAAACTGGCTCTGGAACAAACACCTCCCGAACTAGTTTCAGATATCATAAATAAAGGGTTAATCATGACTGGTGGAGGTGCGTTGCTGGCTGGTCTGGATGAAGTGCTTCAGGAGCAGATCGAAATACCTGTCTTTATATCAAAAGAACCGCTATATTGTGTGGTTAAAGGAACGGGAGAAGCATTAGAAGATTTCCAAAAATACCAACGGGTTTTACTTAGGACTTTAAAGAGCAGATAGCTAAAAAATGAACAAAAATGAAAAAGAGGATCAATGTTAAAGAATAAGCTATATTAGCAAGAAAAGAATGGAGTGTATGGATTGTATAGATTTTCTAAGGAGAAAAGAAGCTTTATTTTATTTTTAACCTTGTTCCTGTTGTCAGCGTTAATTATTACAGTAGATTATCATGGAAAGGGTTTTTTTGGCCTAGCTGAGGATGTAGGAATATTGCTTTTTAAACCTGTTAACAAGTTTGTATATCAAACAGGTAACAATATTATCCAATATTTTCATGTGGTGGCAGATATTGAGAAAGTCCGTCAGGAGAATGAAATTTTACGTAGCGAAAATCAATTGATTATACAAGAAAATGATATTATGAAAGAAAAGCTGGCATCCTATGATCGATTGATAAAAATGGTACAGTTTAAAGAATACTATTCCTATGACATGATGGGAGCACAGGTCATTGGCCGGGAACCTAATAACTGGTTTCATAGTGTGATTATTGATAGAGGTAGCAAGGATCAAGTAGAAGTTGATATGGGTATAGCTACCTATAACGGTCTGGTGGGAAAGGTTATTAAAGCAGAACAGAATACTTCCCAGGTTCTTTTATTATTAGACCAGGGCTGTTCAGTAGGGGCTATGGTCCAGCGTTCCCGGGAGATTGGTGTCATCAAAGGAGGAACGGAGGGAGTCTATTGTTATCTTGAATATATAGCTCACGATGCAGACATCCAGATCAATGATATTGTTATCACTTCAGGTATGGGCAGTTCTGTACCAAAGGGTATTAGGATTGGTCGTGTTTTGGCTATCAAAAAAGAAAAACACGATCTTTTTCAAAGAATATTAGTTCAACCGGAAGTAGATTTTAATAAATTGGAAGAAGTTTTTGTGGTCAAACGACCGGAATAAAAACAGTAGGAAGAATAAAATATCGTATGAGTGAAACAGAATTAATAAAGATTAATAATGGGTTAAGTATTATAAGTTGTGCTATGCCTAATATGCGTTCAGTCTCTACGGTAATAGGCATAAGGGCTGGTTCAATATATGAAGAACATGCCCAGCGAGGGATTTCTCATTTTATCGAACATATGCTTTTTAAAGGAACCAAAAACAGAAAGAATACCCTGGAAATATCTCAGTGTATTGAGGAATTAGGTGGAGAAATTAATGCTTCTACTTCAGAGGAATATACCTTTCTCTACAGTAAGGTACTTAACAATAATTTTGCCAGTGCTTTTGAAGTAATGCATGATATATTAAACCATTCCCT
>CAYSAA010000027.1:0-4590 GCA_964428905.1 uncultured Atribacterota bacterium | reverse complement strand
AATTCCCAAAACTTCAACTATATAGTCAAGGTCTTCTTCTACCCCTTTAAGAAAATCCCTGAACTTCTCAGGTCCGTAATATACTGGAGAAAATTCATTTCTAAGCATAAATGCTCTTAATTTTTCATCTTGAGTAGCTTTCTCTAAAGCTTCAGCTAATATTTTGATTTTCTCATCTTCAAAACCTTTTGGAGCTACAATTCCAGTATAATTACCAGTAATATAATTATAACCTCTCTCAGTAAAAGTTGGAACATCGGGATAATTTTCATGTCTTTCCGCTGTTGCAATTCCTAATATTTTTAATTCTCCTGCCTTAACCAGGTCAACAACGTCTGGTAAGAAGTTAAAAGTAGCATCCACGTGTCCACCAAGGACAGAGACTATAGTCTCACCTGTACTATCATAAGGAACATGGGATAACTCAATATCTGCAATATTCTCAAATATAACAGTATTCACATGAATACTTGCACCAAAACCTGAATTTGAAGTCATAATTTCTCCGGGATTTTCTTTTGCATAGGCAACAAAATCTTCAATAGTATCCCATTGGCTATCTGCTCTTACTGCCAATGTTGCGGGAATATCAAAAATGTGGGCTATGGTTTCTACATTGTCCATATCCGGAGGATCAGGAGACATATATTTTGCTGTTATTGTGGACATAGAAGTTGTACCAACTGTATAACCATCGGGTTTGGAATTTTCTATCTCCTTCGAGCCAATAACACCACCCCCACCAGAAATATTTAACACCACAACGTTTACTCCAAAATAATCCTCCAGCCAGGCAGCTAGGGGACGAATCATAACATCCGTAAACCCACCTTCTCCCCATGGAATGATGATTGTAAGGTCATCATCTGGATAATTTGTTTCAGTCTGAGCACTACAAAAAGTCGCAATACTTAGAAAAAAAGCAAGAATCATCACCTTTAAAATAATGGAAAACATTTTTTTATTCATTACCGAACCTCCTTATATTCTTAGATACTCTAATATCCTTCCGTTTAGTCATCCATGTGATTACAACAAAAGAACTTAATATTTACTAATAATTTTTTAAAAATTAATCACCTCCATTTTAAATATTCGAATTTGCGTAATATAATTTAGCATTACAAAAAGTCACAAAATATCGATTACTTATATTTGGGATAAGAATTGGCTACCTATATTATAACGTAAGCACATAAAATTTATTTTTTTGATTTTAAAAACTTACTACCTCTGCACACGTCCGGAACCCGAGCCTGTTACTAATTTATTAACTTCCTCAACTGATAACAGGGGTAAATCACCGGATATTGAATGTGCAAGACAGGATGCAGCTACTGCAAATTCCAATACCTCCTTATCATTCGCTAAATGATTCAAGCCATAAATTAATCCTGCTGCAAAGGCATCTCCTCCTCCTACTCTATCGACAATATCATGAATTTCATATTTCCTGGAAACATAAAATTCTTGGCGATTATTCATTATTGCTGACCAGCTATTGTAATTTGCAGAATGACTTTCTCTTAAGGTGATGGCAACTTTTTGTATATTGGGATAGAGTTTTAGTACTTGACTAGTTAACTCTTTATATTTCTCAACCTGAAGCTTTCCCGACTCTACATTAATATCTACTTTTATTCCCAGAGATTTCTGATAGTCTTCTTCATTTCCTATGGCAATGTCAGTATATTTTACAATATCACTCATAATCTCAGGAGCAGATTTTCCATATTTCCAGAGATTTTTTCTAAAATTGAGATCACAGGAAACAGTAACACCCTTTCCTTTTGCTTTCTTTACTGACTCAATAGAAAGTTCGGCTGCGGAAAGAGAAACAGCCGGGGTGATACCGGTAATATGAAACCAGCTGGCTCCTTCCAATATCTTATTCCAGTCAATGTCCTTACTGGATGCTTCAGAAATCGCTGAATGGGCACGATCATAAACAACGACAGAAGGCCTCTGGTTTGCTCCGGTTTCCAGAAAATAAATACCCAATCTTTCCCCTTTCCTTATAATCAGTGAAGTATCAATTCCCTGTCCTTTTAATTCTCTTAAACAGGCATCACCAATAGGATTATCGGGAATAACCGAAACATAGGCTACATTCAGGCCAAATCTGGCCAACCCTACGGCCACATTTGCCTCTCCACCTCCAAAAGTAGCTTCTAAGATTGGGCTCTGAAAAAATCTTTCCCATTGGGGTGGTTTCAGCCTTAACATGATTTCACCAAAGGTGATATATTGCCCCATTGTTGCCTCCTATAGATACTATTTTTGCACCAGATGTATCGCAAATCCAGATACTTCCTGCTCCAGGTAAATTGCCTTTAGTTTACCGTCAGACTCTTTGGCTGTTTCAGCAAGAATAGAAATACCTTTTCTTTTTAAATAAGCAATGGCTCGAGATATATCATGGGTAGCTATGGCAATATGACCATGTTCACCCAAATATTTCTTTTTCATCAGTTCAAGGCCTGAACCGGCAAAAACAGAACTGATTCCCTCTTTGACAGGAAAATGAAAGATATGCGAAAGTAGTCCGGCAGACTGAAGAGCACTCTCCTGATTTTCTTCATTGATACCCAAATGAGCCAGCTGAAAGCCCAACATAATAGCAACAGCTTCCCTGGAAAGAGTTGATATCTCCTTAAAATTTCCTGCAGAAATTAGTTCTGGTTTGACCATCCAGCTTCCGCCACAGGCATGTACCTGACTATTAGCAAGATAAGATACTACATTATTCTGATTGATACCTCCGGTGGGAATAAATTTGATTTCAGAAAAAGGTGCAGACATCGCTTTCAGAAGAGTTAAACCCCCTGAGGGTTCAGCGGGGAAGAATTTTACGATCTCAAGTCCCTTTTCTAACGCCATTTCAATCTGGGTTGGATTATTGACACCTGGGGTTACGATAATATTATTCTCCAAACAATAATCAACGATTTTGCCATTAAAACCAGGAGAGACAATAAATTTGGCACCCGCTGCTACTGCCTTTTTGGCCTGTTCAATGGTTAATACAGTACCAGCTCCCACTAAAAGTTCGGGAAGTTGATCAGCCAAAGCCTTAATTGAATCCTCAGCAGCAGCCGTTCTAAATGTAATCTCGGCAATAGGAAGGTCTCCCTCAATCAGTGCCTTACCTAAGGGGACGGCATCTTCTGCTCTTTCAATTTTCACTACTGGGACAATCCCCAATTCACCAATTTTTATGAGAATTTCATTCATTTTAAAAACTCCAAATTTTAATGAATATAGTGCAATTATCTTTTTGTAACTGATACTTATTTTATTTAGTTTTAATAACTTTTCTACATTGTAGAAAAGCTTTCTATATTACATATAATAATTTTAAAACAATAAATTATTTTTGTCAATTTATTTTACGAAAATCAATTTATAATACCAACGAGAAAAACAACATGTTATTTTTTTGTTTCAGTGGTCTTTGCCACTCTTATCAAGGTGAAATATCCCTATTAAACCCCAGGTGGTAAGATATCTTTTGACAAGCAGCAACAAGTTCTTCCTTTAGTTGATTTTGATTTTCCTCGTTTATACGATAAGAAGGGCTAGAAATACTTACTGCCGCAATCACCCTACCTTGATAATTCTTAACAGGAGCAGCAATACAGCGAACATCTAATTCATTTTCTCCCCTATCTAAAGCAAACCCCTCTTTTTCTATTTTATCAAGTTCTTCTTCCAGTTTCTTTTTATTGGTAATTGTGTTTGTAGTAAGTCGAGTCAGGTTAACCATATTCAAGATCCTGTTTCTTTCCCTTAATGTTAGATAAGCTAACAATACCTTGCCTAGCCCGGTGCAATGAAGTGGTGCCGTTTTCCCTACATATGAAATCATCCTGATGGCTTGGGATGTTTCCTCTTTTGCTAAATAGAGAACATTGTTATTCTCTAAAATACCCAGGTGTACAGTTTCATCACACTTTTTTGCTAAATCTCTCAAATGCGGGGTGGCCTCTCTTACCAGGTCAATTTGATGAAGCTTTGCCATACCTAACTCTAATAATTTTAATCCTAACTGGTATCTTTGATTGGTTGGATCTTGCTCTACATATCCCCCGTATTTTAAGGTATCCAATATACGATGAATCGTACTGGGGTAAAAATCCAATTTTGCGCTGATTTCAGTCATGCTCATGGGAGCATTATTATTCAGAAGTATTTCCAGTACAGAGAATGTTTTATTTAATACTTTGATTGGATAATTTGGAGTGATTTTACTCATATTTTTTATCTTTCATTTCTATAATATAGAAACTGTTTCTATAAATATATTATAAAAAATAAATTCCCGTTTGTCAAGTTAACGAATTTTCTTCTTGTCTGTAGACTATCTGTAGACTGTATGATATAGACTAATAAAAACAATTTTTATGAAAAGCATTGAGTAAGGCTATTAAATTTTCCAATGGAACATCGGCTTGAATATTGTGAACTGTGCTAAAAACAAAGCCACCTCCGGGTGCCATAATCTCTACGTTTTTTTTAACCTCATCTTCTACTTCTTCAGGAGAACCGAAAGGAAGGGTCTTTTGGGTATCAATTCCTCCACCCCAAAAC
>CAYSAA010000026.1:0-6252 GCA_964428905.1 uncultured Atribacterota bacterium | reverse complement strand
AATGAATAATAAAATGATCATAACAGGCATTTTTATTTACTGAGAATATTGTGAAGTTTTTTACCAAGATCCCGAGCTTCTTCTGCTGTAGGAGTAGAGGTTTGAATGAAAATCCCTTTTCTACCGAAAAAGTCAATCAGTTTTTTGGCATATTCTGCCTGATCTACTTTAGTGTTATTGGCATGGTCCCAATAATAGTGACGGAGATTCAAAGCAGTTTTCCCTGCTGCAGCTCTCCGTATTACTTCCCAGTTCGGAGTTTGGGGAATAGTTAAATCCAAACCTCGAAGGCCTTCTACCTCCATCATTTGTTCTACCACATTCTGGACATCACCGCAAGAATGAACTATAATACCTCCAAAAGCCCGGGAAATCATGGAATTATATTTTACTCCAAACTCCCGGTAAAGATTCGGAGACATAAGTGCCGCTGTATCATCACTAATTCGTACACCTATTTCTTTTGGGATATATAACATTTCATGTCCCATAGTAAAAAGGTTTTTTATTCGACCAAGCTGTTCCCTGATATAGGCAATAGTTGCTTCAGTTACCTTATCCATAAGAACATGAACTTCCTTCGGATAGATTATCGTTGATGTTATGAATGAAGTGTAATCCCAAATGAGAGAAGCTGTAACTAAGGGGGATGGTACATTTACCAAACGTAGGGGAAAATCTGAATTGGACTGCAAAAACTCAATTCGATCATACGCTTGTTGGTAAACTACACTGTTTACTGGGTCAGGAACTTCCAGTTTATATACATCACTTACGTTTTCTTCACTAATCATCGGTTTAATCCAGGGATCCGCCACATCATTCACAGTATATTTGCAACCAAAAGCAGAAGCAATAATATTAATACCCTGATTCGGCTTAATATTTGGCATGCCATAATCATATATTCCATCCCTCTGCTTATGAAAGTTTATATTCCATTCTAATTCTGCATTATGGTCATAAAAAAAATGAGTGGTTGCTAAATGGACTGGGCCAATCTCAATTAAAAATGGAACTTCTTCCACATCTTGAAGATGCCAGTTCTTCCACATAAGATCTTTTTTCTGATCTATTGATAGTATATCTAAAGACATTTATTTATCCTCCCATAATATAATTCGGTATTCCTGTAACAAGGACAGGGAAAATGATAATTAGAACTAATACTACAAAAATAGGAATAAGAAAAGGAAAAGTTGATTTTACAACATCTTCGAATTTTAATCCGGACACTTCTGACATAACAAAAAGTACAATCCCAAAAGGAGGGGTGAATAGTCCAATCATAAGATTGAGAACCATGACCACACCAAAATGGGTAATATCAATGCCAAGATTGACAATAATAGGTACAAGTAAGGGTCCAAGAATTAGAATTGCCACAGTTGAATCCAGAAAACAACCTACCAATAATAGGAATATGTTAATTATTAAAAAAATATATAAAGGATTAAGACTTATGGAGGTCACCCATTCGGAAAATCTAATAGTTATTCCCGAACGCATGAGAACCCATCCATATAAGCTAGCCGTGGCAACTAACAAGCCTATCTTGGCACTTTCTCTGGCTGTTTCAACAGATATGCGGAATACCTCTTTTAAGGACAATTTTAGAACTAATACCCCAATAATCAAGGCATAACACCCGGCTACCGCTGCTGCTTCGGTGGGAGTAAAAATACCTCCCCAGATACCACCCAACAAAATAACGGGGGTTAAAAGAGGGAAAAAGGCCTTAGTAAAGCTCCGAAAGGCAATCTCAAAACTCGGTACCGGCTGCCGTGGTAAATTTTTCCTTTTAGCGTAAAAAACTACCATGATCATCAAGCTAATAGCCATCAAAATTCCAGGAATGACCCCTCCCAGGAAGAGTCTTCCTACCGAGGCACCTGACACAAAAGCAAAGACAACCATCGGAATACTGGGCGGAAAAATAGGACCAATGGCTGAAGAAGCTGCTGTAATGCCAACACTCAACTTTTTTGGATAGCCATTTTTGGTCATGGCCTCTATTTCAATTTGGCCAAGACCTGAAGCATCCACAACTGCGGCACCAGACATCCCTGCAAAGATTAGACTTGCTATAATATTGGTCTGAGCCAATCCACCAGGGAGGAACCCAACAAGAGCGTTCGCAAAACTAAAAATACTTTTCGTAATTCCTGTAGAATTCATAAGCTTTGCCGTTAGAATAAAGAGCGGAATTGCAATTAAGATAAAATTTTGAAGACCAAACTGCATTTTCTGAGACAGTGCTGAGAATTGAAAAATCATCCCGCCTCCGGTAACCAAACTACCCAATGCAGATAAGGCAACAGACATGGCAACGGGAACCCCCATTAGTAATAAAACAATTAACCCTATAGTAAGAATATAAATCATGAGTTACCTCCTGATGTAGATGGATGGGCTTTTTTGCTAAACAGATCACGATAGAGATTCACGCAAAGATAAAAAATCATAATAATTCCGGAAATAGACAGAATTAAATACATATAGCCTATTTTTATCCAATTTACCGTCGGGTAACCGGTAGTCCAGTTAAATACCACATTGCGATAGGAACCAATAACAAATATAACAAGAAAGAGAATCATCAAAAGCCTTCCGATAATTCTAAAAAACCTTTGAGCTCCTTCGCTCAAACGATCCGTTAACATTGTAATTTTAATATGGGACTCATCTTCCATAATGGTTGCCGAACCAACAAAGGTTATAAAGATAAAACTTAGTTGAGCCATGTTTTCAGACCAGGAGGTGGGAATATTAAAAAATAGACGATTCACTACTGCAATGACAGTAATGAAAAACATAAATAAAAGCACAATCCCATTAATACGTTCCAAAATCTTCTTCACTTATCATATTCTCCTTCCAAATCTCAGAAAACTATTCTTTCACTTTTATGATTAGGCCCCTACACGTTTTTTAAACGGTTTACGGGGCCTAATCTTTATTCTCTTTTCTCTATCATTACTTTAGGGCTTCTTGTACTTTGGCATAGAAATCAGCGTCCCACACATCCTCTGCTAATTGATCAAGCACTGGTTGGACAGCATTTTTAAAAGCAGCGTTATCTACTTCAATTAAGGTCATACCAAGTTCCTGTAATTGCTTTACGTAATTCTCATCACCATCTTTAGTAAGGGAATTGGCATAATCTACTCCTTCTTTCATGGCTTGAGTTAAAAGTTCCTGATCATCCTTGTCCAGCGTATCCCACCATTTAGCTGAAGACATGATCCGAGCTGCCGAGTAAATATGCTTGGTAGCAATTAAGTATTCCTGAGCTTCATAAAATTTGTAGTTCAGAATCGTTTCAGGCGGGTTTTCCTGGGCTTCTACAACACCAGTTTTTAACGCTAAATAAACTTCTCCGAAAGCAATGTTTTGAGGAAGAGCACCAAGGCTTTCCCATACTTTAAACCAGGCATCTACAGGAGGTAATCGCATTTTTAAACCTTTTACATCTTCTACAGATTTGACAGGGCGGTTGGCAGTAAGATAGCGGGCTCCGCGAAGAACAACTCCATCCGTTCGTACTCCCCGTTCATTCTCAATCATTTCAGAAAGTTCTTTGCCCGGTCCCTCCCAAAATTTCCAGAAATCATCAGGACTGGAAAATACATAGGGAACCTCACAAATATAATATTTTGGGAAATAGGTAGAAATATCGTTGCTGCCAAGTGCGCCATACTCTACGGAACCCTCGGATAGCATTTGAAAGGTTTGAATTTCGTCCCCCATGGCATTTGATGGATGAATCTGGATTTCAATTCTGCCATCAGAGCGTTCCTCTACCAGTTCTTTAAATTTAACCATACCTTGATCTTGGGGAGAATTTGGTGGATAAGTAGAAGCAATATTGACAAGCATTGCATTTGCGGTAGCCCCAACAGAGATCATCAATGCAAATATAAACAAGAAAACTAATATTTTTTTCATTTATTAACTCCTTCCATTTTAAATTTATTTTTTTATCATGTTGTACCCACAAATTTACAAAATTTAAAATTTTTTTTAGTTTTCAACTCCTTTCAATATCTCTTCGTTAAATAAAAATTCAGAAAATAAGAACTCACCTCCTTTTTTGGTCTATTTCTTGAAATTCTTAGGTAGCCAAGCGCAAAATTTTAATAATATTCTGTCTGGCATTTATGAAACATATACCCAAGAAACTTCCCCTTCTAAGTGAGATTAAATAATAGATTCATTTCACTATTTTATGTAATAATTTTTACTGAGTTAATGGTGATCATGGACTTACAAATAGTCTTCATTATTTTCAAGGTGTTTTTTCATAAGTTGTCGAGCTTCTTTTCTGTCTTTGTTTTCTATAGCTTGAATCATTTTTTCATGATAATACAACCCTGGTTCTGTTCCCATAGCTTCCACAATTTTAACCATATGATTTCTGAAGAAATCTTTGATAACAAAATTTGCTCTAATAATAATAGGGTTTTTGGTAATCTGTGATAAAGCCAGATGGAAATTCAAGTCTGCTAAAGCAAATTTTTCTAAATAATTCTCTTGGTATTTTTTCATCTCTTCTAAAATATCTTTTAATCTTTGAATATCTGCAGCAGAAGCCCTTTCCACAACCAATTCAATAGAACCGATTTCTACAATTTTTCTGTATTCGTGCATGTAAACTGCTTGGGAACGATCGAATTGAATCAATGGCAATAAAGAGCTGATAAAAGATTCAGTAAAGGAATTTTTCACAAATGTGCCCTGACCTCTTTTCTTTTCAAGAAGATCAAGAACTACTAAAGCCTGTAAAGCTTCCCGTATTGTGATTCTGCTAACATTTAAAATTTCTACAAGTTTATTTTCGGATGGTATTTTAAATCCAGGCTTCCATTTACCGGTGATAATCTGATCTTTTAGTTGTTCAAATACCTGGCTGGTCAAGTTTTCCGATTTCTTTATTGATTTCAAATCATGTTCTCCCATCAAAAATCATACAATTATACCTAATATTATTATATATGTTGTTATATGTATTACAACTATAATTTAAAATTAATTTTAAATTAACAGCGAAATATTTATCTTCTGTCAAACTAGCTATGATGGCTTAATGACAAATTTTAAATGGTAAAAGTTATTAAAATCAATTATATTTTAATATTTTATAAAAAAATTATTTATCTAATTTATTGTGATTTATTTAATAGATACTCAAATGATTATTTTTTGGGCAGGAATATGGCCGATTATTCATTTTTAATTGCTAAAATATTACTTTTTTTCTTTTTTCTAAAATTATAACTGTGCAAAAGATTATTTTTTCGGTAAAATAATATAACGTCAGCAGTTCAATAAAATACATTGCTATTGGTAATATCTCTAAAGTAATAATAAAGGCCAAAAAATGAAAAAGAGAATTCTGGTCATCTTCACCGGGGGAACGATTGCCAGTGGTGTTCGGGGCAAAGTGACCGGTCCCAGTAAAAAATCATTTCAATCATTATACGATTATGTAAAACAATTTTTCCAACGCAAAGATGTGGACTTGATTTGTTATGAACCCTGGGGAATCCCTGGGGAAGATAGTTCCAATCTGGATCCTGGAAACTGGATAAAAATTACCTCTATTATTGTCGAAGAATTAGAACATCGGATTGATGGTGTATTAATTCTCTACGGCACTGATACAATGGCTTATTTATCTTCCTGGTTAACTTTGTGTTTTCCCAATATTCACATCCCTATTATTCTAACCGGAAGCCAGTTGACCTTGGATTATATTCCTGAGGATGTAACGATTAATCTTCCCGGCGCTGCCCAAGTTGTTTACCATCATTTTCCTGGGGTTTGGATTTACTGTAATTGGAAATTATTTCCGGGAGAAAGAGTTCATAAAGCCCATGCTATACATCCGGATGTATTTACCACCATCAACGGCATGCCTGTTTACTTCAACATGGATTGGGCTTCAAGAACTGGAAAGAAAGTTTCTGAGTCTATACCCTATTCTACTCCTGATTGGTTAAAAAAAATCTTGAATTATCCTATAGAAAAAGTAAAAGAAATTAGTAAAAAAGTAAGTTGGTTGATGTGCACCCCCGGCATAGAACCAGAAGTAAACACAACAAAAAAAATTATTTGTATTTATGGTTTTGGTGCAGGGAACGCCCCAACCAATGTCCTGGATTATTTGCGAGAAAAATTTCCAGGACAGAAAGAAAAACCATGTATTATTGCCTGTAGCCAAGCAGAGGGTGATATTAAGAAACCAGATTA
>CAYSAA010000025.1:0-4714 GCA_964428905.1 uncultured Atribacterota bacterium | reverse complement strand
CCTTGCACAACGTTTACGTCTTGAAATAGAAAAGTCAATCATTTTACCTGCCAATAACTATGAAAATAGACAGGAAATTCATCTAACCATTAGCATCGGGGTATCAGGATTAGGGGAAAAAAATATAGATGCTCAAATGCTAATAAAAAAAACCGACCAAGCCCTTTATCAAGCAAAGCAGGAAGGGCGTAATAGAGTTGTAATCTTTAAAGATCAAAAAGACTTATAATAAAGGGGTTCTGTCTATTTTTTATTGAAACTTTAAATTGATGTCTAAAATTGTTATTTTTAGGGAATAAAATAAATAAGTCAAGTATTTTTGAAAATTGAATAATATATTCGAAAGTTGATAAAAGCAAATCATCCGAAAAGGTGAGACGCAAAGTCATGGGTCTAAAGCAATCATTTGCTATGGCCGCCAGACTACCGGCTTTTTTTGTTTGATATGAACAATTTTATGAATAATATTTAGGTATGTCAGGGACGGTCTTAAGGAGCTTTTATGAAACCACAGAAAGGTTATTTTTTTGGAGAAGTATGCTTCGGGGTAAAGAAAAAGGAGAGCATAAATTGAAAAGTCGATATCCTGGATTGGTTAAAATGTTGAACCGTAACAAATTAACACTTCAATGTTTAATTTGTGGTCAAGAGTGGGTTCCCAGTGGAAGATTGTATAAAAGAAATTGGTTTTGCCCTAAAGGATGCACTGAGAAAGCCTTAAAAGAACGGTCAAATGAGTATAAGGAAGTAAATTACTTTTATAGAGCAAGAATATAAACCCGCGATATAAAGGGGTCAAACTTTATAATTGACCTAGAGCTAAAATATTTTAATAAAAAAGTTCATTATTATGAGAGAAAAACCAATGGTGTCATTTCTTCACAGGCTGCCCACTTTACTTTCTTTCTATAATACGCAACCGTGCCTTACTGAACAGTGTGGCGACAATTAGCTTATTATTCCAGAAAGGCATTCCGGCTGGCGGATTCGCTTTGGTCATATAATTCTAATTCACCTTATGGTTTATGGTAAAAAAATTGTCTTGACAAAAAGATACCTTAGTAGTATCATTATAGTTAAATCAAAACAATTCAGCTAAAGTGTATAGAAATATTTAAATATAAGGAGGATATTATAATGAAGATAAGAAATTTATTTTGGATGCTTATTTTTGTGGTCTTTTTGTTCAGTATGAGTAGTGTGAATGCAGCATCGTATAAGGATGTTACTCCTGAAGAAGCCCTAAATATGTTGATAGAAGACCAGGAATTGGTAGTTGTCGACGTATCACCGATGTATGATAAGGGCCACTTGCCAAGATCGGTCAACCATCCGGTAGGAGATGGTTCTCTTGATGAAGGGATTCCCATGTTGGATAAAAATAAAACATACTTAGTTTACTGTCATGGTGACGCACCTTCCATGGCTGGCGCTCAGAAACTGGTTGATTCCGGTTTTGAAAAAGTCTATCGTTTGATTGGTAATTATAAGGCTTGGGTGGATGCTGGTTATCCTCTAGCGATGATCGAGGATTATGTGGATGTTACACCGCAAGAAGCACTAAAGATGATGTTGGAAAATCCAGAACTGGTAACCATTGACGTATCACCGGCTTATGGCAAAGGTCATCTTCCCAATGCGGTCAATCATCCGGTAGGAGATGGTTCTCTCGATGAAGGGATTCCCATGTTGGATCGAAGCAAAAACTACCTGGTTTACTGTCACATGGAAAGTGCTTCCAGAAATGGTGCCCAAAAATTGGTTGATGCAGGGTTTCAGAAGGTTTACCGGATTGATGGCGATTATAGTGCCTGGGTAAATGCCGGTTACCCTGTTGAAAAATAAGTAAATAGTATCCATAAAAAAAGGCAGGCTAAGACTTGAAAATCATAGCCTGCTTTTTTTATGGATTAAAGAATATTAGAATTGAGGAAGAATATTTATTGCTTCTTAACCGGGATTATCATAAAATATGGTATCATAAAGACTAGGGAGAGCATAATTTCTAATAGATGTCTAATGTAATCAAGTTTTAAAATATCAGATATCTCATTCTTAAACTGCTCCCTAAAAGTACCATGGTAGTGGGAGTTGAAATAACTCAATAACTTTCCGATATGAGTTTTATAAAGGAAGTCATTTTCCCGGAGTCTGTAACAATGATTAAGAAAATTATCTTATTTGGATTAGCAATAACTCTAATAGCTATACTTCTAACCGGCTGTTGTGCAGTTAAACCTGGGTTGAATCTTGCCGAAGTTGAAGAAATTGAACTATTGACACTGGAGTCATTCCCTGTTCAAATCTTTGTAATTGCCAGAGGATATCTCCCTGATCCCTGTACGGATATTCATCAGATTAGTCAAACAAGAGAAGGTAATACCTTTTTTATTGCCCTTAAAACTTATCGTTCTCCCGGAGCTTGCATACAAGTCATTGCTCCCTTTGAAGAGACAATTCCTCTTGATGTTTATGGTTTACCAGCCGGTACTTACAATGTTGATGTAAACGGTGTTCAGGGTTCTTTTACTTTAGAAATCGACAATATTCTTTAAGTAAATAAAATAAAGGGATTTTTTGTAGGGCTTTTGAGGACAATTTATCATGTTTGATAATAAAATCAGTTAAGGTTTTTAGCAAAGTCCTTACCGAGGACAGGTTCATAAGCAAACAGGAGAAGAGAAGATTTCAACAAACCGAAAATTTTACTAATTCTGAGAAAGAAGCACCAACGATCTCCTATAAGGTGAAGAAAAGAAGTAAAAAGGAGCTAGAAAAATAAAAAAAATTGGCATAGTAAGTAGTTCTCTTGATATTGGTACTATTACTGTTAAAGATTCATTTGCTTTTGTTTTTTATGAATATTATGATCAAGATAAGAAAAAAATCAACTTGGTATTGTTCATACTTTACTTAAATGGGAACAGTAGTAGATAGGTTACATTAAATTAGTTAATAAATATTAACTGGGTAAATATAGGTGGTTATTATGAATAAAAAATATCTCTATATGTTCAGATTTTTAATAGTGCTTTTTATTGTTTTTCTCTTTTTCAACACTCTTTCCCTGGCCAATTTTCAGAATAGGTATCAAAAGTCAGAAGAAGGAATGCAATTAGTTAAAAATAGTTCAATTCAATTATCCCAGACTGCTTTAGAACAGCTTCAAAAAAAGCATTTTGTCGTTGTTCCGGGCGATAAGGATAATTTTAAAGATGTATATCTGGAATGCAAAAATCAAAATAGTCCGATTTTTGTTACTACGGATTCTATTTTTCATACTGCCCACATTTTTTTTGATTATATGTTGCGCATCATAGAGATAGAGGAATTATATCAAACTTCAGAACAAATGATTGACCGATTATTGCAGTATTCTATTCAGCAATACCAAAAGGCGGAACACCCTAAAACCAAGGAAGCGGCTCGCTTGAATATTGGATTTTTTACAGTGGCCAAGAAACAGTTTGACCCCGATTTTTCCATTGACTATCAATTAGAGGAAACCGTAAATCAGGAATTAGAAAATATTGAGAAACAGAAGGGGCTTGCTTTTCGAGAACTATTAACCTATGTAGAAAATCCTTCTATCTATGATACTCCTTATGCCTATGAGGACTATAGTCAATACAAAGCGCGGGGACATTATACTCGAAATGAGAAATTCGAGCGATATTTTAAAGCGATGATGTGGTTAGGCCGGATTGACTTCAAACTTCGCCCAGGGGAAACAGATGATGCTGTATCTGATGGCAGAGAAATGACCCACCAGGCACTATTGATGACAGATGCACTCATGAATGATCCAGTTGCCCTGGAACAATGGAAAAAAATTTACGAAATTACTACTTACCTGGTTGGTAAGAGTGATGATTTGAATGTCTGCGATTATCGCGAGTTAATACAGAAACTATTTGGTTCAGACTATTCGATTGACCAGCTTGGGAATGATGAAAATCTGGATAAGCTGATTGAATCAGGGATGGAATTAAATCCTCCCAAGATTCTTTCCGGTGCAGCCGATACATTGGAAGGTGAATTTCGTTCTACAACCAAAGGCTTTCGGCTGATGGGCCAGCGTTTCATACCCGATTCCTATATTTTGCAGGAAATGGTTTATCAGGCGAAAGACAGTCATACCATCATGCGATACACCGGTGATGATAAACCCTTTACCATGGAAGTAATCCCCAATGTTGGACCTGCCCGGGCTTTTCCAAGAGGGCTTGATATAGCAGCCGTATTGGGTTCAGAAAGAGCCTTACAAATACTGGAGGAGGAGGGTGATACCGAATATACCTACTATTACGAGCAGTTTAATTTATTGAATGATGAATTTTCTAAATTAAATCATGCACAGTGGTATGAAAATATCTATTGGAATTGGCTTTATGCTTTCCTGCCTCTCTTGGATAAAGAAGAGGACCAATTACCATGGTCTTTTATCGATTCCTCTGCCTGGAAAGATAAATTAATCAATACCATGCTGGGCTCCTGGACTGAATTAAGGCATGATACCATCTTATATGCCAAACAAAGTTACACCATGTTTACTAAAAGTGCGCCTGTAAAAATAGAGATGACCAATGGATTAGTGGAACCCTATCCTCGTGTGTATCGACGTTTAAAAGAATTAAGTAAGGGCTTACTTGTAATCGAGGAAAAATATTCTATCCATCCTGCCGTAAAGCAAAAATTGGAGCAGTTTATCGGT
>CAYSAA010000024.1:0-71869 GCA_964428905.1 uncultured Atribacterota bacterium | reverse complement strand
TTAACAATATAGAAAGCCGAAAACAAACTTAAAGAATTGCAAGATAAAAGTAAAGTTTGATGAAAAGGGGAATTAAATGAAAAGGAAAGTAATTTTATTAGGTTTGGTGATTGTGTTATTGCTCAGCCAGGGGTTATGTTTGAATGCAAATTTTATTAATGGGAATCAATATTTAGAGTTACCAGAAGAAGCAAGGTTATTTTATGTTTTAGGCCTTTTTGATATTTATATAAAAAATCTATCTGAAATTAATAGCGAATAACGGATTCACTCTGGTATTATCAGTCTATCTGGTAATGAAACTGGAGTATTTTATTAATGAGCTGGTCAAAAACCAGAAGGAGTTCTCCCGGAATGTGACCTCAGAAATAAAGGAAATCAACCATTCTATCAATGATCTGCGCATTTACATTGCCAGTAACGGCCGAAAGTCCTAACATATAAGGGTTACAGTCCATTTTATGCAAGTCTTGAAATTTTACCGATATGAAGAGTATTTTCTTTCCAAGTGTTATAGTTCATCTTTGCATAAAAGAAGCCCGTAAAAAGCCTATATTTAAGCATTACTTTTCCAATTCTCCATAAAATACCCATATTAAGGCATTTATTAGCAATAATTCTTCTCTAAGCCTTTATTAAGCCCTTTATCTTTGTATTTATCCACAATATTCGGGAATTGTCTGGATAAGTGTTTTATAAGAAAAAAATAGTTTATTTTTATATAAACGACATTAATATTTTTAGGTATTAATTAAAAAATAAAAAATCACAATAATTCTATTGACACCTTTTGATATTATTTATATAATCATAAAAAAGTTTTAATATTCTAAAAGGTAAATTGTTTTGATAAAAGGTAAATTGTCCCCAAAAATGGAAGATTATCTGGAAGCCATTTCCTTTATTGAGGAAAAAAGAGAGGTAGCCAGAGTTGGTGAGATAGCCGAGGATTTAGGTGTGAAAAGCTCCAGTGTCAATATTATGATTAAAATGTTGGCAGACAGGGGTTTACTGAGACATGAAAAGTATGGGTATATCAAACTTACCAAAGCTGGCATAGAAATCGCAGAGGAAATAAAAGCAAGGCACCGTCTCTTGAATCATTTTTTGGTGAGATATTTGGGCGTAAATAATGAAACAGCAGCAGTTGATGCCTGCGGACTGGAACATTCACTGAGTCCTGAAACCTTTACCCAACTAAAAAAATTCATCTCTTTTCTGGAAAAGGATGAAAGTCATCGCCATATCGACGTTAGAAAAAGAATGGAAGAATTTAAATGATACCGGGGCCGGTTCTTCGTTTGACAGGTTGCCAACGAAATCTATTCCTATTATCGAGAGTTGAAAAAGATGTCCCGGGATCAGGAAAGTGAACATATATTCTGCAATAAAAAAGGTAAACCTTTTGGAAATATAAGGAAAAGCTTTGACCGGGCATTAAAGTTAGCCAAAATTAATGATTTCCGATTCCATGATCTTCGGCATACTTTTGCATCACACCTGTGGAGAGAGAAAAAGACTGTAATGCTTTAGTTTTTTCCAATATCATATCTAAAGATTTAAGTAAAAATGGATTGTGTAGAAGAAAGTATTATATTTTGAGGTTAGCTATTTGCTTAAATCTGATAAAAATAATTTTAAATATGGCTAAAAAAGATGGAAAAAAAAGACATTTTATGATAAAGTACAATATTGTGTCTTGAAGTTGTTAAATAAAAATTTATGGAATTCCTGGAAATAAATAAAAATATTAATTTACAAAAAGAGTGATAACTGATATATTTATTATTATCTTAAAGGCGGAAAAAGAGAAAGTAAGAGGGTTTCCGTAAACCAAACCAATGAGATTAGGATTGTTCCCATGAAGGAAAGAATTTATCAGGAGCTGAAGAAAAATGTTCCAAGTTCATAAAAACGAATATATATTCTGCAATAAAAAAGGGGAGTTTTATTCCCATTTTTCCAGAACTTATCAGCAGCACACAGGGAATAGTCTGGATACTTCATGGACACTACATAGACACCAAAGAGATTTTGGAGAGAATAATATAAAAGAAGGAATGGCTGGAAAGCCAAGTAATATAATAATTTAAGAGACCTGCGCCTGTAGCTCAATTGGATAGAGCAACGGACTTCTAATCCGTAGGTTGGGGGTTCGACTCCCTCCAGGCGCGCCAGATATTAGGCGTGGTGGGCGTAGCTCAGTCCGGTTAGAGCCCTGGATTGTGGCTCCAGTGGTCATGGGTTCAAATCCCATCGCTCACCCCATTTTTTGAGCGCTCGTAGCTCAACTGGACAGAGCTGTGGACTTCGGATCCAAGGGTTGGGGGTTCGACTCCCTCCGAGCGCGCTTGTAATTATTTCAGGGGATACTTCCCCTGACTATATTTTAGTGCATACTAAAAGATAACTTTAAAAGATTCAGCATTGACTACCTGAGGGGTTTCAGGGGATACTTCCCCTGACTATATTATGGGCCGTTAGCTCAGTTGGTAGAGCACCTGACTTTTAATCAGGGTGTCACAGGTTCGATACCTGTACGGCCCACCAATTACTATACAATAAAAGATTAGCGAGGGTGGTGGAATTGGTATACACGCTGGATTTAGGATCCAGTGGGTAACTCCATGCGGGTTCGAGTCCCGCCTCTCGCACCAAGTTACGAGATATAGAATTAAAATTCTATATCAAAAAAAGGTAGAAGAGAAATTTTTAACAAATTAGCTGGAAATGATGTTTATATTTATCAGACATATAAAGCTATTATTGTATATTTTTAGAACAAAATAATAAAATAAAAATTTTAGAATAACCATTTTCGCCGCAAAGAATATTTGCGGTTTTATTATGATGGAGGAAAGTCTGTGGAGGTAGAGTTACATGATTCAAATTGAAAAAGGGGAACAAGAAAAAAATAAAGTAGAAGTTAAAGTAACTGTTGAACAGAAAAAAGTTCAGCAGGAATTTAGCAACACTTGCCGGGAACTTTCTCAAAAGGTAAAGATTCCGGGTTTTCGTACAGGTCGCATCCCGATCAATATTTTAGAAATGAATTTGGGAAAAGAGTATATCGAACATCAGGTTGCTGAAAAACTTATTAAAAATAGTTATACAGAAGCGATTGATGAAAGCAAGCTTGACCCAATTGATGTTCCTAAGATTGATTTGGTGCAGATTGACAAAGAAAAACCATTCGTTTATAAAATGATTCTGGAAGTAAAACCGGACATTGAAATACCTAATCTTGATGATATTTTCATTGAGAAAAAGGTACCGGAAGTCACAGAAAAAGAAATCAATGATGATTTAGAAAGAATTAGAGAAAGCCAGGCAAAGTTAAAAGCCGTAGAGGGCAGAGAGTCAAAAATGGGGGATTTCCTGGTTATTGATTACGAATCTTTTCTGAATGATAAGCCTATTCCGGATGGTAAAAAGGAAAAACAGATGCTTCAACTGGGTGATAAAATCCCCCCGGAATTCAATGAAAACCTGGTGGGTTTGAAGCCTGGTGATGAGAAAGAAATTAAAGTGAAGGTTCCCGAAGAAATCAAAGATAAGGAAATGGCCGGGAAAGAAGTAACATACCAGGTAAAGTTATCTGATATTAAGGAAAAAGAAGTTCCAACCTTGAATGATGAATTGGCAAAAGGTGCCGGGGATTACCAGAACCTGGATGAATTGAAAGAACATATTAAAAAGCAACTGATCGAGAGCGCAAAATATCAGTCTGAAAGTGAATTCAATGAAACATTAATGGAAAAAGTGGCAGAGAAATGTAATTTCGAAGTACCGGAAGTTTTAATTGATAAACAGGTAGAAAGCATGATAAATAATCTGAAAGAGGATCTGAAAAACAGAAATATGAGTCTGGAAGATTATTATAAAATGATAAAAGCAGATGAAGCAAAGGTGAAAAAAGAATATCGGGTATTGGCTGAGCAACAGATCAAGAAGGAATTGATTATTGACAAAATTATTCAAGATGATAAAATAACGGCTACCGAAGAAGATGTGAAACAAAAAATTGCCGAAATTGCAGAAAGTACCAATCAAAAGCCTTTAAAAGTAAGGGCAATGTTTGAAAAAAATAAAACTCTGAATAATCTGAAAGAACAGATTAAAAGAGAAAAAGTGATCGATATCTTATCCAAAAAGGTTAAGGTTACAGAAAAATAGAGGAGGTTTTTACCATGAATTTAGTACCGATTGTAGTAGAGAAAACACCACAGGGAGAAAGATCGTATGACATATATTCACGCCTGTTAAAAGAAAGAATCATTTTTCTGGGAACAGAAATTGATGATCAAACGGCCAATATTATTATAGCCCAGTTATTGTTTTTGGAGGCAAATGAACCGGAAAGGGATATTTTTATCTATATTAATAGTCCCGGCGGTTCGGTCAGTTCCACGATTGCTATCTATGATACCATTCAGTACATCAAATCTGACGTATCTACTATTTGTACTGGTATGGCTGCCAGTGGTGCTGCACTGATCCTTGCCTCCGGTGCAGTAGGAAAAAGGTTTTCTTTGCCTAATTCCAGGATCATGCTCCATCAGCCGTTAGGTGGTGCACAGGGTCAGGTTTCCGATATTGAAATCCAGGCCAAAGAATTGTTAAGGATTAAGAATAAACTTAATGAAATTTTAACCTATCATACCGGCCAGCCGTTAGAAAGAATTGAAAAAGATACCGACCGGGATTTTTATATGACCGGCGATGAAGCGAAGGCCTATGGCGTTGTAGATGAAGTAATCAAAAAGCGTATCGATTTTGAAAAAAAATAAATTGAGGTGTTTTGAATGAAGTGTTCGTTTTGCGGAAAAAACCAGAATGAAGTCAAAAAAATAATTTCAGGTTCCAACGGGGTCAATATCTGCAATGAATGTATTCAAGTTTGTAATTATATTCTGGAAAAAGATAAGAAGAAGAATGCTAATAAGAATTTTTCTTTAAAGAATATTCCCATCCCGGAAGAGATTAAAAGATATTTAGACCAGTATGTTATCGGCCAGGAAAGAGCCAAAAAGATATTATCTGTTGCCGTATATAATCATTATCAAAGAATCAAGAATAATCTTTCCGGGAATCAAAATAGAGAAAATATTACAAAATCGGAAGATTTCGTTGATCTGGAAAAAAGCAATATTCTCTTACTGGGGCCAAGTGGCTGTGGCAAAACACTTTTGGCCAAAACTCTGGCAAAAAAGTTGGAAGTTCCCTTTGCTATTGCCGATGCCACTACCCTGACAGAAGCTGGATATGTCGGAGATGATGTAGAAAATGTTTTGTTAAGGCTTTATCATGCTGCTGATGAAGATATAGAAAAAGCCCAAAATGGAATCATATACATTGATGAGATTGATAAAATTGCACGTAAATCGGAAAATCCTTCCATTACCCGCGATGTTTCCGGAGAGGGAGTCCAGCAGGCGTTACTAAAGATTATCGAGGGTACGGTTGCTACCATGCCCATGCAGGGAGGAAGAAAGCATCCTCATCAAGAAAATATTGAAATTGACACATCACAGATACTCTTTATCTGTGGAGGTTCCTTTGAAGGTCTGGAGAATATTATTAAGAGCCGTATGCAAACACATCATATCGGCTTTAATGCTGATATTTATGGTGAAAACAATCAACAGGGCAATCAAAGCTTAATGTTAAAAAATGTCTTGCCGGAAGATCTAATAAAGTTTGGACTGATTCCTGAACTGGTAGGTCGATTAACAATTATATCCACTATTGGTAATCTTGACAAAGCAGCCCTAATAGATATTTTAACCAAGCCAAAGAATGCCGTTGCCCTGCAATATCAACAAATGTTTTTTAATCAGGGAGTAGCGTTAAAATTTACTAGACCGGCTTTAGAGGCAGTAGCAGAAAAGGCATTAAATAGAAAAACAGGAGCCAGGGGATTAAGATCAATCATTGAGGAATCTATGCTTGATATTATGTATAAGATTCCATCACAGAAGAATATTAAAGAGTGTACGATTACAAAAAAGGTTATTGAAAAAAATGAAATCCCCATTTTAATTGGGGAAAATCAAGATCAGAAAGAAAAAGAAACTGCCTGACAAGACCACAATTCCCTGTTGTTGACTTGACAACATTTTGCAATCATAGTACGATATAAGACATAGTAAATGGCTTAGCAGTTAATATAATGGTGTGGAAGGGATAGAGTAAATAATACTGATAAATTCAGTTTTTATTGAACGTCCTCCCTGAGCCTGCTTCTGAAACAAAAAGTAAGTTTCGTCGGTTGAACCGTTAAGACTATTTTAAGTGCCTGTTTTACTTATAAATAACGAAGAACAGGAATTAAGGTGGTACCACGAGCCCTTTTCGTCCTTAAAAGAGGATGGAAAGGGCTTTTTTATGGAAAGAAATATACTTAAATATACTCATTATTTATTCTAAAAATGATAGGAGATTCAGGAGATTAGCTTATGGAAAATCAACAACAACAAATTCAATTACCCTCTGTTTATGATCCTAAAATAGTAGAAGATTACTGGTATCAGTTTTGGTTGGACCATAACCTTTTTCAGGCAAATAATGATAAAGAAAAAGAAAATCATTATTCTATCGTTATGCCCCCTCCCAACATCACAGGTTCTCTGCACATTGGACATGCATTGAATAATACCCTGCAGGATATCATGGTTCGCTGGAAGAGAATGCAAGGTTATGATGTTCTCTGGCTTCCGGGAACTGATCATGCCGGTATTGCTACCCAGAATGTAGTGGAAAGGGAAATTGCCAAAGAAGGGAAAACCAGATATGACCTGGGTCGGGAAAAATTTTTGGAACGTGCCTGGAAATGGCGGGAAAAATATGGTTCCAATATTTTAAACCAGCTAAAAAAGATGGGTTGTTCCTGTGACTGGTCTCGTTTAAGGTTTACTTTGGATGAAGGATTATCAAAAGCAGTAAGAAAAGTATTTGTAACATTATATCAGGAAGGGCTTATTTATCGCTCCAACTATGTTACTAACTGGTGTCCTCGCTGTCAGACTGCACTGGCAGATATAGAGGTTGAGCAGAGAGAAGAAGATACCAAACTTTATTATATCGCTTATTCTTTAAAAAATTCGGTTAAAGATCATATTACCGTTGCTACCACCAGACCTGAAACAATGCTTGGAGATACCGCAATTGCAGTTAATCCCAAAGATCAGCGCTATGAAGAATATGTTGGGAAAATAGCTATCCTGCCTTTAGTCGGTAGAGAATTGCCTATTATAGCAGATGAGTATGTAGACCCGGATTTTGGAACAGGTGCAGTTAAAATTACTCCGGCACATGATCTGAATGACTTTGAGCTTGGTCGGAGACATAAGCTTGCAGAAATTAACATTTTAAATGATGATGGAACAACCAATAAAAACGCCGGCGTATATGCCAAAATGAATGTTCAGGATTGCCGAAAAAAAATATTGGAAGACTTGAAAGAAAAGGGATACTTAAAAAAAGTAGAAGATTATTGCCATTCTATTGGTCACTGCTATCGCTGTGATTCAATAATTGAGCCTTATCTGTCCAAGCAGTGGTTCATTAAGATAAATGATCTGGCCAAGCCGGCTATTGAGGCGGTAGAAAACAATAAAACCAGTTTTATTCCTAAAAGATGGTCTAAGGTTTACTTTGAATGGATGTATAATATCAAGGACTGGTGCATTTCACGGCAATTGTGGTGGGGCCACCGTATTCCGGTATGGTATTGTCAGGATTGTGGTGAAGTGATTGTTCAGATGGAAGATCCCTCAGAATGTCCCAAATGCCACAGCAAAAATATCATTCAGGATAAAGATGTACTCGATACCTGGTTCAGTTCTGCACTTTGGCCGTTCTCTACGTTAGGATGGCCGGGAAAAACCCCTGATTTAGAGGATTATTATCCGACATCATTATTGATTACAGGATTTGATATTATTTTCTTCTGGGTTGCCCGGATGATGATGATGGGGCTTAAATTCAAGGGAGATATCCCTTTTGAAAAAGTTTTTATTAACCCTTTGATTAAAGATATTGAGGGGAAAAAAATGAGCAAATCAAAAGGGAATGTCATAGACCCTTTATTGATGATTGACCAATATGGCGCCGATGCACTACGGATGACTTTGGCTTCCTTAACCATTCAGGCAAATTATATTCGCCTATCCAGGGAAAAAATTGAAACATTTCGAAATTTTACGAATAAGATATGGAATGTAGCTCGCTTTTCATTGACCCATCTGAATGATTTTGACCCGGAGGAAATAAAGGTAGAGGAATTAAATTTTACCCTCTTTGATCAATGGATTTTGGGTCAGTTAAATCAAACTATCAAGGAAGTGACAGATAATTTGGTTCATTACAAATTCAGTGATGCTGCTATGACTGTTTATGAGTTTAGCTGGAACTATTTCTGTGATTGGTATGTAGAGTTAGCGAAGGAAACACTGTATCAAAAAGAGAGCACCGTTAAAAAAAAGACAGCTCAATATGTCCTGTGGTTTGTGCTGGATAATATTCTTCGTTTGCTACATCCCTTTATGCCTTTTATTACTGAAGAGATATGGCAGAAGATTCCTCACCAGGGCTTAAGTATTTCAATTTCAAGGTGGCCTGAATATAAAAAGGAAAGAAGGAAAAGAAATGTAAAAGAAAAGGTGGGTACTATTCAGGAAGTTATCAAAACAATTCGTAATATAAAAGCAGAAATGAATATACCGCTGACCAAGGGAATTGATGTCTATATCAGGGTTGTGGATGGCAAAAAGGAGAAATTAGTAAGAGAACATTTATCATATATTAAAAATCTTGCCCATGTTCAATCTTTTAAGATTGGAAGTTTACTGGAAAAACCGGAATACTCAGCTACGGGTGTTTTAGAAGACTTAGAAATCTTTGTCCCCTTAAAAGGCGTCATTGATTTAGAGGCAGAAGTTCAGCGATTAGAAAGAAAATTACAGAAGATTGAAAAAGAAATGATTGTCACTAATAAAAAATTAAACAATTCTGATTTTATTCAAAAAGCACCTGAAAACATTATAAAGAAAGAAAAAGAGAAGACTAAAGAATTAACGGATATACTCAATCTAATACAAAAAAATCTGAAAGCACTTAAATCACAATGAACAGCTATAACAAGGCAATCGAGTACATTTACGGTTTAAACAAATACGGAATCAAGCTCGGGCTCAAGAATATTACTTACCTATTGTCCCTTTTTGATAATCCCCATCTTAAGACCAAGGTAATTCATATTGCCGGTACCAACGGGAAGGGTTCGACTGCTGCCATTCTTTCATCAATATTGAAATCTGCCCGATTTAAGGTTGGTTTATATACTTCTCCACACTTGGTACATTTTCAGGAGAGAATGAGAATAAATGGGGAATTTATTTCTAAAGAAGATGTCTGTAACTTGCTGGAAAGGATAAAACCAGCCATAAACCAGGTAGCAACAACGGAAGGGTATCAACATCCTACTTTTTTTGAAGTCATCACTACAATGGCTTTTCTTTATTTTTTTGAAAATGATGTTGATTTTTCCATTATGGAAGTTGGTTTAGGTGGCCGGCTTGATGCAACCAATGTATCTCAACCACTTGTTTCGGTTATCAGTCATATTGACTATGACCATATGGATCGTTTGGGGAATACCTTAACTGAAATTGCTCGGGAAAAAGGTGCAATCATTAAGAATAAAATATTTGTAGTGAATGCCCAACAGTTTCCCGAAGTACATGAGGTAATTAAGACGATAGCCGATGAAAGACAGGCTGCATTGTATTCCGTTGGGCAGGAGATTAAACCTATTTTGATCCAGTCTGATTTGCAGGGAAATTATTTTCATTATTCAGGAATATATAATAACTTTAATGATTTATACATACCCCTGGTAGGGGAATATCAGATAGAAAACGCTTCTCTGTCGATTGGCGTGGCAGAGCTAATCAACAATAAAGGCTATCCGATTCGTGAAAATAATATTACTGATGGGTTAAAAAATACTCGCTGGCCGGGTCGTTTTGAAATTGTTCAAGACAAACCTATGGTTATTTTAGACGGTGCACATAATCCTAACGGAGTTACTCAATTTACCAAAAATTTAAAAAAATTTATTCCAGCTAAGCGAATTATTGCTATTATAGGCATTTTTAGTGACAAGGATTTTCCTGGTATCATAAAAAATATTGTTCCTTTTGTGGACCAGGTAATTCTGACCATGGCTAATAATCCCCGCGCAACCCCTACACATATACTGGCAAGGGAAGTGGCCCGTTATCTCGCTCGTGAAAAAATCATAGAGAAACCCACTGTAGATTCTGCTATTCAGACCTCTCTAAAGATAGCTCAAGAAGATGATGTTATCTGTGTTACAGGCTCCCTGTATACCGTTGGTGAAGCAAAGGCATATTTTCTTAAAAATAAAAATAATCAATAAATACATGTTGTCAGGAATGAGAAGAATAGGAAAGAAGGTAATCAATCATGTTTAATTTTTCCAGACAGGAAAAAATTGTTTTTTTGGTCATTAGTTCAGTAATTTTGGCAACCTTTGGTTGGAAATTATATAGTAAGGGAAAAGATAGCGTAACTATTATCCCATCTACCGAAGAAATTAAAATAGTTACCCCAGTAACAGAAGGGACTGTTGAAGAGGAAATTTGCATCATACACATTGCGGGAGCAGTTCATCAGCCTGGTGTATATCAGCTGAATAAAGGAAAACGCATTATTGATGCAGTGAAGATGGCTGGTGGAGAGACTGAAATGGCAAATCTTGATGCTGTAAACCTGGCTGCACACCTTTATGACGGACAAAAAATCATTATTCCAATGATTTCCGAAAATAATGAAGATATGCTTTTCAGAACAGTTGGATCATATGAAGCTGAACAGCAACGGACTAATTCCACGAATAGCAGTCTGTTGAATCTTAATGCTGCAAACTCCCTGCAATTGGAGGCACTGCCGGGTATCGGTCCGGTTCTTGCCGATCGTATTTTAGAATATCGCAAAAGTAATGGCATGTTCCGTAATATGGAAGAGGTTATGAATATCCCCGGGATAGGAGAAAAGAAATTCGATAGTATTAAGGAGTACATCACTGTCTATTAATCAGGTTTACCCGTTATCCTATTTAAAGAAACCCCTACTTTCAGTATTATTATGCTACATTGCTGGGATCTTATTCCAAAATACTTTCAGATATTTTGACTACAAATGCTTATTTTTGTTTTGTTTAGCGATTTTCCTGCTTATTTTTCTTTCCTATCAGAAGAACTGGAATATAAATAGTAGTCTTCTTCTTTTATTTTTTGTAATGATTGGTATGTTTAATTCATCCTACCAAATCCAGCCCCATGGTTCCCAGAATATTTATCGTTTTGCAGGTGAACAGGGGTTTCTTTTTGGCAGCGTCTATCAAGCAGAAATAAAACAGGAAAACACCTATCAGGAAATTCTGCTAAATACACATTTCTTTCAATATCAGGGTAATCGTTACCAGACTAGAGGATATGTACTGTTGAAAATATATGGTGATAATCTGCTTCTTCAAGATGGTGATATGATAAAGGCAGATGTTTTTTTAGAAAAACCAAGTTTACCGGGTAATTTTGGGGAATTTAATTATCGTAGTTATCTGGCAAGGCAAAGGATTTTTTTGACCGATAGTATCGAAACTGAACAGGTAGAAATTGTAGGTTATGAGAATAGCATAACTACATTTTCCCTTCTCCGGGAAATCAAACACAGAATAAATCAGAAAATTGAACAAATATATCCACTTCCTGAAAGAGGACTAATTAAGGCAATCATAACCGGTGATAGGACAGAGATATCCGGTGAATGGCTGAATTTTTTTCAGGATGCCGGCGTTATGCATATCCTGGCTATTTCCGGTTTACATGTGGGTATTTTAGCCATGGCCTTGTTTTTTGCTCTTTCTTTATTACCAGCCGGTGGCAGGAATAATGTATTCAGATATATTATCATTATTCTTATCCTGTCAGGATATGCCGCTATGACCGGTTTTCGTCCATCAGTAAGCAGGGCTACTTTGATGTTTGCTATTGTTCTTGCTGCCAGATGCTTTAATCGGCCTTATCACCTTTATAATAATCTTTATCTGGCAGCTCTGATTATTTTATTGTGGCAACCATTATATCTCTTTGATGCCGGGTTTTTACTTTCGTTTGTGGTTACCTTCTTCATCATCTTCCTTGTTCCTATCCTGGAGGAAAGACTAACTTTTCTGCCATCCCATTTAAATACATCTTTATCCGTTTCCCTGTCTGCCTGGTTGGGAATGGCCCCTTTATCTGCTTATTTTTTTTATAAAGTATCCTTGATTGGTATCTTATCTAATATTTTGATTGTACCATTGATTGGAATTATCCTTATTTTAGCGTTGATTTCAATTTTACTATCATTTCTACTCCTGCCGGTGGCGACATTGCTGGCATCATTAAATATAGCTTTTGTTTCATTATTAGTTTTGACAGGTCAGAAGTTATCTTCCTTACCTTATGCCTATCAATATATTGCTCAACCAGAAATATACCTGATAGTGCTTTATTATCTAATTATTCTTATCTTTTTCTATGTATTACACTTTTGGTCTCAATATAATCTATGGGAAAAAAAGAAGAAATTCTGGATTATAAGTGTATTGATTTTTATTTTTTTATTTATTTCTATTATCTCCCCTTCATCCTTACTGGCCGTTCATTTTATCAATGTAGGGCAGGGTGATTGTATTTTAATACAAACTCCCAACAAAAAAAATATTCTAATTGACGGTGGTGGCACACCTTTTAATGATTTTGACGTTGGTTTAAATACACTGATTCCCTATCTGAGAAGGCAGGGAATCAACCAGGTTGATTTGATATTTTTAACACATCCGGATCTGGATCACCTGGAAGGATTGCTACCTGTTTTAGAGGAAATGAAGGTAAATCTGGTAATTGATAGTGGAATAGCAAATCAAAATGAGACATATATTAATTTTCGTTCCTTAATCCAGAAAGATGAGAACATTACTTATTACCAGACAAGAGCAGGGGATATCATCCGGCTAAGTCCCGATCTTGAGTTTTATGTTCTCAATCCTGACCAACCTATTGTTGATGGTTATGAAAATGATTTTAATAATCACTCGCTTGTGCTAAAATTACACTATAAAAAAACAAATTTTCTGTTTACTGGTGATATTGAAGAAGCTACCGAAATAAAGTTATTGCCCTGGAATGATTTGTTAAAAAGTGATATATTGAAGGTTGCACATCATGGAAGTGATAGTTCTACCAGCGAATCATTTATTAAAAGGGTCCAACCTGAGGTAGCTGTGATTTCTGTAGGACCTAACCATTTTGGACATCCCCATCATGAGGTAATAGAAAGATTAGAAGATGGATGTCAGACAGTTTATCGGACTGACCTGAATGGTACTGTTCTTGTTAAGAGTGATGGGAAACAATATTATATAAGTACTTTAAGGTGAATAAAATAATATGACCACAAAATATGTGACACTTGATTTTTTTCAGTTGCAGAAATTAATAGCCGAGAACAAACCACTTCAACCCATCTATCTGATGTTCGGGGAAGAAAGTTATCTTCAAAATATTATCCTTGGTGATTTTAAAGACCGCTTTCAGAAAGATAATTGCTATGTAAATTACGAAACCTTTTATGGAGAAAGTATTGATTTTAGCCGTTTGGCCAATTCCCTGAACACATTACCACTTGGCGCTGAAAAACAATGTATCATTGTCAAACAGGTAGATAAAATAAAGACTTCTTCAGCTTATAAAATGGACTCTCTTATAAACGACCTTTCCTATAAGGACGATAATTTAATTGTTCTTTTATTTAGTCTTAATAAACAGATCCCCACGAATATATCTTTAAATAAAATTAAGCAATATGGAGTCATTGTTTCTTTCCAAAAACCGAAATTATTTCAGACTAAACAATGGGTTAACCTGAAATGTAGAGAGAATAACAAAGAAATGTCCCCTGAGGCAATCTATTATCTTCAAAGATTAACTGATAATAATTTGGGGCAGATAAATAATGAAATAGAAAAATTATTCTGTTATTTAGGTGAGGATTCCTCCAGGATAAACAAAGAGGATGTGATCAATAATTTTTATGGTGCGGTAGCCGGTAATATCTTTGATTTTGTAGATGCAATAGGTGAAAAAAAAACACAGTTAGCCTTGAGTCTGCTTAAAAAATTAGAAGAAAGTGAATATCATGTGCTGCCATTATTGGCTATGATAAGCCGTCAGATTAAGTTAATTTTACAAGCAAAGCGATATCACAATGATCAAAAAATAATAAAGGGAGAATTACATCTCCCTTCTTTTGTTATAAATAAATTAATTAATCAGTCGCAAAAGTATCATTTAGATGAATTGAAAAGTGCTTTTCGATATTTACTCGAGGCCGAAATAAAATTAAAAACAGGATATTTTGATCCTGTTATCGTGTTGGAACAATTAGTAATAAAAATAACAGGGTAACACACGGTTTTCTTTATTTCTTTTCATCACTCTTGGTATTTTTTGCCTGCTTGTTTTGGCTGAGAAGCAGAAGTTTCTTTGATAACAAAGACTTCTTTCTGGCAACAGTATTTTTGGCCAGAATACCTTTTTGCGCAGCTTTGTCCAAAATAGAGATACATTGATGATAGTATTGATTGGCATCTTCCAGATTTTCACTGGCAAGTGAATTATCATATTTTTTAATTAATGTTTTAACTTTTGATTTATAAGCAGAATTCCTTTGATGTTGTTTTTCTGATATTTTCACCCTTTTAATGGCTGATTTGATAATAGGCATGTTAATATCCTTTCTGAAAATAATTTTGCTGGTAAATTTTAACATCTTTTAAAATTAAAAGCAAGCAGTTATAAAAAGCTATTTTATATAACAATATTTTGGGGTTTTAAAGAATGACAAGTAGTAATGTTCGAGTAGCCAAATATACCGGGATTGTAATGATTGCAACACTTTTATGCCGAATATTGGGATTGGGTAGAGAGATAGTTATCTCCAACCAATTTGGGGCAGGCATTGAGACAGATGCTTTTTTTGTAGCATTCATGATACCCAATTTATTAAGAAGCTTCCTGGGGGAAGGGGCTTTGAATACTACTTTTATACCAGTTTTTTCAGATTACCTGGCATATGATGATAGGAAAAAATCCGATGCCTTTGCCAGTAATGTTCTGAATATTTTGATTATTACCCTTACTACTATTATTTTGTTGGGTATCTGGGGGGCACCCTTGATTGTTAATATTGTTGCCAGTGGGTTTAAACTTGAGCCGGAGAAATATTTATTGACCATTCGCTTAACAAAAATCATGTTTCCCTATATTGGGTTTGCGGCAATTGCAGCATTATTTATGGCTATTTTGAATTCTTTTAGACAATTTTTTATTCCGGCATTTGCACCAGCCATGTTAAACATTGGCATTATTAGTTTTGCCTTATTCTATACGACAGAAATGGGTATTTACAGTTTAGCCCTGGGAGTTATTATTGGGGGATTAGCACAAGCTTTAATTCATATCCCTGCATTAGTTAAAAAACGGTTTCATTATAAATTGATTTTAAACTTTCAGGACCCCGGAATGAAAATACTTTTCCATCTTTTGGTACCAGCGATGTTTGGCCTGGCAATTGATAAAATCAATTTTGTTGTTGACAGGATTATTGCTTCTTATCTGGCACATGGCAGTATCTCTGCTTTGTATTATGCCAATAGACTGATGCAATTTCCTCTGGGCGTATTCGGTATTGCTCTTTCTATTGCCATTCTTCCTACTCTTTCCCAACATGTTGCTAAAGAGCAGTATGATAAACTGAAAAGCAGCTTTTCTTTTGGAATAAAAATCATTTCTCTCTTTATCTTGCCTTCTACCATTGGTTTAATTGTGCTTAGCCATCCTATTATCAAACTGTTTTACGAACATGGTTTATTCAGTTCTCAGGATACCAATATGACCGAAATTGCACTGGTCTGTTATACCATTGGGTTATTTGCCACTGCTACATTGAGATTGGTAATTAGTACCTTTTATGCATTGAAAGATACTCGCACTCCACTTAGAATCGGTATTTTTGTGGTTATCTTTAACATTGTATTAGATCTTGTTCTGGTACGTTATTTAGCCCATGCCGGAATAGCCCTGGCAACATCAATTGCTGCTCTCCTGCATTTGACTATTTTGAGTATTTCCCTGAATAAGAAAGTAAATGGCATATTTTTAGCAGGGCTATCCAAATTTTTCTGGAAAATATGCTCAGCTTCTATCTTGATGGGTATTGTTTGTTGGATTGTTGCTCAATATTTTGGCTCTATCCTTGACCTGAATGTTAAAATAATTCAGGTTGGTCAGGTTACGATATCGGTCATATTGGGATTAATGGTTTATTACTTTAGTGGTATAATGATGGGTATCCCGGAATTTCAAAATGCTAGACAATTAATAAAAAAATTGATGAAGGGAAAATTGAGGGAAGAGAGCGAAAATGATTAGAAAAGAAGAAATTCGAAATTTTTCCATTATTGCCCATATTGATCACGGCAAATCTACCCTTGCTGATCGGATTTTGGAACTAACTGAGACAATCAGCCAAAGAGAAAGAAGAGACCAGGTACTTGATGATATGGATTTAGAAAGAGAAAAAGGTATTACCATTAAATCCAAGGCAGTTCGTTTATTGTATAAAGTTGATAACGGACATCAATATATCTTTAACCTCATAGATACTCCGGGTCATGTAGATTTTTCATATGAGGTATCTCGAAGCCTGGCAGCCTGTGAAGGAGCATTGTTGGTAGTGGATGCCGCTCAGGGAGTACAGGCACAAACAATTGCCAATGTACAAATGGCTTTAGAAAATCATCTGGCTATTATACCGGTTATTAATAAGATTGATCTCCTTACTGCTAACCCGGATAGGGTAAAAAAAGAAATCAGAAAAATAAAAGGATTGGAAGAAAACCCGATTTTTATGACTAGTGCCAAGGACGGAACCGGCATCAGGGAGATACTTGATGCCATTGTACAATATATACCTTGTCCGGGCGGAAGCGATAAAAAACCGTTACAAGCTTTAATTTTCGATTCAGTTTATAACTCCTATCAGGGCTCTATTGTTTATTTAAGAATTGTCAATGGCAGCGTAAGGTCAGGTATGAAGATCCAGACTATGTCCAATAAAAGGACATACGAAGTAAGTGAAATAGGCATATTTGGCCTTAAAAGAAAAAAAGTTGATCAACTTTCTGTAGGGGAGGTAGGTTATTTAACTGCCGGTTTTAAAGATATCAGCCTAACCAAGGTTGGCGATACCATTACCGATGCCGAACATCCTTCAGAACATCGTTTACCAGGTTATAAAAAAGTATCTCCGGTTGTTTTTTGCAGTTTTTATCCTGTGGAAAATGATGATTATCATAACCTAAAATATGCCCTTGAAAAACTCAGTTTGAATGATTCGGCTATTAATTATGCGGTAGAAAGTTCACCTGCTTTAGGATTTGGTTTCCGTTGTGGTTTCCTGGGTTTGTTGCATATGGAGATTATTCAGGAACGATTGGAAAGAGAATACAAGATTCAATTAATTGCTACTACACCAAGTGTTTTATATCGGGTTCATCTAAAGAATAAAGAGGTCATTGAAATTAACAACCCATCATCTTTGCCTGAGAGCAATGCCATTGATTTTATAGAAGAACCATTCATTCAGTTAACCATTGTACTACCCAGCTTATTCCTTGGCGGGGTTATGGAGTTAGTGCAGGAAAGGAGAGGGTTATTTAAAAATTTAGAATACCTTGATCAGGACAGGGCTCGTCTGATTTACCATTTGCCACTAAATGAAATTATGCTCGATTTTTATGACCGAATTAAGTCAATCAGTAAGGGGTATGCCACTGTGGATTATCAAATTATTGATTACCAGGCAGCACCATTAACCAAAGTAGATTTATTGGTCAATCAGGATGTAGTTGACAACCTGTCTTTTATCTGTCACAAAGATAAGGCATACGATCGGGCTCGTAGATTAGTAGACAATCTTAAAACCGTTATTCCCCGTCAGATGTTTGATGTTCCGATACAGGCCAAAATCAATCAAAAAATTATTGCCCGTTCCACAGTAAAGGCATTAAAGAAAAATGTCCTGGCAAAGTGCTATGGAGGAGATATTACCAGAAAAAGAAAACTACTGGAAAAACAAAAAGCCGGCAAGAAAAGAATGAAAAGAGTTGGAAAGGTAGAAATACCGCAAGAAGCCTTTATGAGTGTTTTGAAAATCGATTAAAATACTATAATAACCATGAACTTTATGAATACAGGTTTGTATATCCATATTCCTTTTTGTAAATCCAAATGCCCCTATTGTGATTTTTTTTCCATCGTTCCCAACAACGAATTAATGAAGCAAAATTACCTCAATGCCTTAAAAAAAGAGATTATAATTTACAGTCAAAAAATACCTGAAATAGTCGTACAATCTATCTATCTGGGAGGTGGAACACCAACTATCTTAAGCGGGCAGCAGATTGGTGAAATATTAAAATTATGTTTCAGCCGTTTTAAGATCAATAAAACTATTGAAATTACGATTGAAAGTAACCCTGCAACCTTTGATCAGGAAAAGGCAAATAACTTATTTCAGGCAGGAATAAATCGTCTTAGCCTGGGTGCGCAATCTTTCAGTAACAGAATACTCCAAAAAATAGGGCGAATTCATAATGAACAGGATATCTGGTATAGTTATCGTATTGCCAGGGAGGCAGGATTTAAGAACATTAATCTTGATGTGATGTTTGGATTGCCGGGGCAAACATTAAAGCATTTAAACAGAACTTTAGAGAAAATTGTGCAACTTTATCCTGAACATGTCTCTCTCTATAGTTTGTCTATTGAACAGGGGACACCCTTTGAAAATCTTATAAAAAATGGTTTATTGAAAATCCCTTCAGATGATGTTGCTTATGATATGTATCAAAAAGCTGTTGATTTTTTAGCTGGGTACGGTTATGAACATTACGAGATATCCAATTTTGCATTACCGGATAAACGTTGTATACACAATCAGATATACTGGAAAAATCTACCTTATTTAGGATTAGGAGCATCTTCAACATCATATATTGAAAATAAACGTTTTCAAAATTACAGTAACTTAAATCAATATATCCACTTACTTGAGCATGGTATTTTACCAATCCAATCAAAGGAAATTTTGCCATTGAGGGAGAAAATGGCAGAGACTGTAATTTTAAAGTTACGAATGATGGAAGGGTTATCCAGGCATGATTTTATCGTAAAATTTAATAAACCTATTGAAGAAGTATTCTCTGAACAGCTGAAACGTTTAAGAGAACAAGCTCTCTTGGATACCAATGGATCTAATTATTTTTTGACTAAGAAAGGGATAGCCTTGGCCAATATTGCATTTATGGAATTTCTGGATTAAAAATGCTGACCATACTAACTATCTATCATGACTTTTGTAATATTTTTTTGCAAGTCTTGACAAATAATGAGGTGAGTGATATGTTATTATAGTAATTAGCACTCTCATCAATAGAGTGCTAATTTGAGGTGTTTATCATGGTTATAAATGATAGAATGAAAGCTATTTTAAATGCCGTAGTTCATCGCTATATTACTACGGCAGAACCCATTAGTTCAGAAATGATTGTAAAAAAGAATGGACTACACGTTAGTTCGGCGACCGTGCGTCATGATATGCTGGTATTAGAAAAACTGGGTTTTCTAAAAAAACCGCACACTTCTGCCGGGCGTGTGCCTACAGATAAGGGTTATCGATTTTATGTGAACCGTTTAATGTCAAATAAAATTGTCAATCTCAGTCAAGAAGATAGGCAGGAAGTTATAGAACAATACAAGACCAGAAGAGATTTTAATGAGATGATGATAATTACCTCTAAATTGGTTTCCCGATTGACAAATAATTTAGGAGTAGTCTTAGCAACAAATATGGTCAGTGATACGTTAGAGGATATACATTTTATTGCATTGGACAATCACCGTGTTCTGGTAACCTTAATTACCAATAGCGGGTTGTTCTTTCAGAAAATTATGAAAGCAAACTGTGAAATTTCTGAAGAGAATTTAGAAGACATTGCCAGGATTATCAAAAAAGAATTTTACGGTAAAAGTCTGGAAATTGTCAATGAAGAAATGTTAGAAAAAATTTACCAGTATTATTTTAAGTATAGAACAATGGAATCAATTTGGAAATTGATTGAAAATTGTTTCCATTTTCAGGATGATGAGACAAAAATATTTTTAGGAAACCGGGGTTATATGCTTCGGCAGCCAGAGTTTAATAAGGAAATAGATAAATTAAATTATCTTTTTGATTTCATTGAAGAAGAAAAAAACCTGGTACAAATCATTAAAAAGTCTCTTTTAAGCAAACGTTTCGATATTGTTATTGGAAGTGAACTGGAACAAGAAGTCATGCAGGATTGCAGCGTAATTACTAAAGCATATTTTATTAAAGGGAAGCCGATGGGGGCAATCAGTGTTCTGGGACCGACCCGGATGAATTATTCCAAAGCGGTTTCTATCTTAAATTTTATTGCTAACCGCTTAAGTGATATTTTATCTGAATAATGATTTGATAGGATTGAAAATAAGTATTAGAAGTACGGGAGTTTAATTATAATTTACAGGAATATATTTTATTTTGTGCTAAAGAATATATTTAGAGAAATTTTTGTAAAAGGCAAATCTTATATGGACGGAGGTTGAGAATGGTTCACCACCAGGAGAAAGAAAAATATAAAAAAATGAAAAAAACGGACATTCTTGCAGAGCTAACTGATAAAAAAAACGAATTGCAAGAAAAGGAAATAGAATTAGGGGAAATTATAAAAAAACTTAGAGATATGCAAGAAAGTGAAAGACATTATAAAGACCAATTAACAAGAATGCAGGCTGATTTTGAAAATTATAAAAAGCGAGAAGAAAAGAAAAAACAAGAATTTATGGAATATGCCAAGCAGGATTTAATCTGTAGACTCTTATCTGTTATTGATAATCTGGAAAGGGCTGTTTCCTATGCTAATAATAAAGAACATCAGCCAGAAACAATCAAGGAAGGAATTCAGGGTACGTTAAAAGAATTCCGGAATATTTTAGAAAAAGAAGGGTTAAAACCGATTATGGCTGTGGGAGAGAAATTTGACCCTTATTGCCATGAAGCAATCATGCAGGTAGAATCAGATCAATATGCGGAAGATATGGTGATGGAAGAAATCACCAAGGGATACTATCTGAAATCAAAGGTTGTTAGGCCTTCTCTGGTGAAGGTTTCCAAAGGAAAATCAAAAAAGGAATCTCGTGAAGAAGATAAGGATTCTAAGATTTCCGACAATCAAGATAATAAAAATAATAAAAATAATGATAATGACGAGATATAAGGAGGAAATATATTATGGCTAAAGCAATTGGCATTGACTTAGGTACCACAAATTCGGTTGTTTCTGTGATGGAAGGTGGCAAACCTATGGTCATAGAAAACAAAGAAGGTAGCAGAACAACACCATCAATGGTTGCCTTCAGTAAAAAAGGAGAACGCCTGGTTGGATTATTGGCAAAAAGACAGGCTGTAACTAATTCCAAAAATACCATTTATTCGGTGAAACGTTTTATTGGCCGACGGTATAATGATTCTGAGGTAAAGGAAATCAAGAAAGTACTATCTTATGATATTGTTGAAGGCGAGCATACTGATGTTATGATTAAAGTTAAGGATAAACAATATAGTCCGCAAGAGATTTCTGCTATGATTTTGCAAAAATTGAAACAATCTGCGGAGGATCATCTGGGAGAAGAGGTAAAAGATGCGGTCATTACTGTTCCTGCTTATTTTAATGATAATCAGCGGGAAGCAACCAAAGCAGCCGGGCGTATTGCTGGCTTAAACGTACTTAGAATTATTAATGAGCCCACAGCTGCATCTCTATCTTATGGTTTGGATAAAAAAGATAAAAAAGAAAAAATTGCGGTCTTTGACCTGGGAGGCGGAACCTTCGACATTTCAATTCTGGACTTAGACGAAGGTCTCTTTGAAGTCAAATCGACCAACGGAGATACTTTCCTGGGAGGTGATGACTTTGACCAACGAGTCATCAACTGGCTTATTGATAGTTTTAAGAAGGATCAGGGCATTGATTTAAGTAAAGACCAAATGGCTTTACAAAGATTAAAGGAAGCTTCTGAGAAGGCGAAATGTGAATTATCTTCATCAATGGAAACGGATATTAATTTACCTTTTATTACTGCTGATGCCAGTGGCCCAAAGCATTTAAATTTTACCTTAACCAGAGCAAAACTGGAACAGTTAACTAATGACCTTTTAGAAAAAACAATTGAACCGTGTAAGAAAGCACTGGCAGATGCAAAGTTAACAGCTGATGATATTGATGAGGTTATTTTGGTGGGCGGTCAAACAAGGATGCCCAAAGTTCATGAAATTGTAAAGAAAATATTTGGGAAAGAACCACATAAAGGTGTTAATCCTGATGAAGTAGTAGCTATGGGTGCTGCCATTCAAGCCGGAAAAATTAAAGGAGATGTGGGTGTTAAGGATATTCAGTTATTAGAAGTGACTCCGCTATCCCTGGGCATTGAAACTTTGGGAGGTGTCTTTACGAAATTGATTGAAAAAAATACCACCATTCCGGCATCCCGGAAGCAAATATTCTCAACTGCAACTGACAGTCAGACAGCTGTCGATATCAATATACTTCAGGGAGAACGACCGATGGCAAAAGATAATATCAGTTTAGGACGATTCCAGTTGGTGGGAATTCCGCCGGCACCAAGGGGTATTCCCCAAATCGAAGTATCCTTTGATATTGATGCTAATGGTATATTAAATGTTAAAGCACAGGATAAAGGAACTGGGAAAGAACAAAAGATTACCATAAAACACTCCAGTGGTTTGACAGAAGAGGAAATACAGAAAAAGATAAAAGAAGCTGAGCAATATGCTGAAGACGATCTTAAACAAAAGGAAAAAGTTGAATTGCACAATCAGGCTGATAATCTGATCTATACTACAGAAAAAACGATCAAAGATGCTGGTGATAAAATCACTGATAGTATGAAAAATGAAATAAACGATAATATTAGCCAGTTAAGAAAAGCGATGCAGGATGATGATATCGATCAGATGAAGTCAGGTATTGAGAAGCTAACTAACTCTTCTCATAAATTGGCTGAGGAGATGTATAAACAAACTTCCAGTCAGGAGAAACAGCAGGGACAGGGAGAAAGCACTTCTTCTGCAGATAGCCAGTCAGAGGAATCAGGGGATTCCCAAAAAGATGAGAAGGTGTTTGATGCAGAATACCAGGAAGAAAACGAAGAAAATAACAAGAAAGAATAATCATTAATAGATTAAGCATACTATCTATCGCTGGATTTCCCGGGATTTTTAAATTTTGTTAGTAATCCCTGGGAGATTCAGCGAGTATTAAAGTTAACTTAATATAATTACATTATTATCATTATTACTTATCTTTTATTGATGTTGTTATGAAATTTATCTATAATATACGAGAAGAAATAAACTGTGATATAGAAACTATTTCAATATTCTATTGCTCTGGTTTCTAAATCTTGTACTATTTTCTTTTAAAGAGGGTTTTGTTTTGGCAAGTAAAGATTATTACCAAATCCTGGGCATCAACAAGGATGCCAGCCAGGAAGATATAAAAAAAGCATTTCGTAAATTGGCATTAAAGCTTCATCCTGATGCCAATCCCAATAACAAAGAAGAGGCAGAGAAAAAATTCAAAGAGATTGGTGAGGCCTATGCAATCTTGGGTGATCCGGAGAAGAGAGCCAGATATGATCAATTTGGTACAGCTGATACTGCCGATACCGGTGCCGGGTTCGACTTTCGAAACTTTTATGGGGAAGGCATGGATGATTTTGGTAGTTTTAGTGATATTTTTGAATCATTTTTTGGGGGGGGATCACGGCGAAGTTATCAACGACAAAGGTCCAAAAAAGGATCTGATTTAAGGTATAACTTAGAAATTGACCTGAAAGAGGCTGCTTTTGGTGCCGAAAAAAAGATACAAATACCTGTCTGGCAAACCTGTAGCCACTGTCAGGGAAGTGGCGCAGAACCCGGAACATCAAAAAAAACCTGTCCGGAATGTAACGGAACTGGCGAAATAAGGATGACCCAAAACACATTTTTCGGACAATCGATTAATATCCAAACTTGTCCCAGATGCAAGGGAACCGGTCAGATTATCGAAACACCATGCAAAGTATGTCATGGGACCGGAAAGATAAAAAAAGTAAAAAGTATTAATGTAAAAATATTGGCCGGTGTAGAAAGCGGGCATAGACTGAGACTTTCCGGGAAGGGAGAACCAGGGGAAAATGGTGGCCCTTCCGGTGATCTGTTTATTGTGCTTTATGTTAAGGAGCATCCCATATTTAAGCGAAGTGGGGCGGATATTTATTGTGACCAAAGAATTAGCTTACCCATCGCCATTTTGGGTGGAGAAACAACGGTCCCAACCTTAGAAGGAAATGTTAAGATGAGAATACCTGCCGGAACACAGGGCAATACTATTTTTCGGCTACGAGGTAAAGGTGCTTATAAATTAGGTTCTAAAAACAGGGGCGATGAACATATAAAAATTATTGTTGAGATACCCAGGAATTTAAATAATAAAGCAAAAAATATAATTTATGAATTGGCACAGGAAACAGGTGAAGATATCGAAAAAATTGGTGAAAAGAATTTTTTTGAAAAAGTAAAAGATACTTTTAGCAAAAAATAAATCCCGTTGGAGAAAATTGACTCAAAAAGTTGCCTTTAAGACAATTGGCTGTAAAGTAAATCAATACGAAACAGGTACTATTAAAAATGAATTTATTAAAAATGGATACCAGGTTGTAGAATTTAAAGAAAAAGCAGATGTTTTCATTATTAATACCTGTGCTGTAACATCAGAAGCCGAACGAAAATCAAAACAAATGATTAGAAAAGCTGCTAGAGTAAATCCCTCAGCTGCAATTATTGTAACCGGGTGTGGAGTACAATCTAATCTACAGGCAATAAAAGAATGCCAAAATCTAAGATACTATATTATTGGCAATTATTATAAAGAACAAATTTTCTCTATATTTCATAATATCTCTCTTGTTTCTGAACAAAGATTAATTTTTTTCCGGCCTGCTGGTCATATTATTGGTTATACTAAAAATTCCTTTCACAGCACCGGGAATCGCATAAGAGGCTTAGTAAAAATACAAGATGGGTGTAATCAATTTTGCAGCTATTGTGTGATACCTTACCTGCGTGGAAGGTCCAGAAGTCGTTCTTCCCAGGAAATAATTTCAGAAATTCATGATCTGGCATCCCATGGTCACAAGGAGATTGTACTACTCGGAATTAATCTGGGAAGTTACGGAAATGACCTGATAGATGAAAAAATAAATCTCTCGAAATTAATTCAGAAAATAGAAAAGCTTTCCGGTATCGAGAGAATACGATTGAGTTCAATTGAAATGCCATGGGTTACTGATGAATTAATTGAAACTTTCAATGCCTCCCCTAAACTTTGTTATCATTTGCACATTCCATTGCAGAGTGGTGATGATAATATCCTTTCTCTGATGAATAGAAAATATACCACTGAACAGTTTAAAACTATTATCAAACAAATCCGAAGTAAAATAACGGATATAGCCATTACCACAGATGTTATCGTTGGTTTCCCGGGGGAAGATGATAATTCATTTCATAAGAACTTTGAATTTATAAAAGATATTGCTTTTGCCAAAATACATGTTTTCCCTTACTCCGATAGGCCTTTCAGCTTGGCGTCCTTTTTGCCATCAAAAATTGAACCAAGTGTCATTAAAAAAAGAAGCCAAAAACTCATTGCTTTATCAAGACAGCTTCGCAATGATTTTTTTATAAAGAACATAGGAAAAGAAAAAGATATTTTAGTTGAATACCAGGAAGAAAAAAATAATCTGCAATATTTCTATGGATTGACTGATAACTATATAAAAGTTGGCATTAAGAACTTACCGGCAAAAAAAGGAGATATAGTGAGGGTAAGACTCAAAGAGTTGCAAGATTCTTATTTGGAGGGAGAAAGTATCAATTATAACAAGATATAAATAAATATTTAAACAATTATTTTAATATTTATCAATTATTAATGTTTTGATTTTTTTTTATTCTGTGCTATAATAATGTAAATTTTAAAACATCTTCTTGCAAAAAGAGTGGTTTTTGAACCACTCTTTTGTTTTGTAGCATTATCTGTTTATCTTATTATATGTTACGAAGCCCCTTGTCTTCATTCCAAAATGAAAGGGGAGGAGGTAAAAAGGCTAGTTATGAATTTAGATTTAATTAAAATATTAGATGAAATTGAAAAGGAAAAAGGCATATCCAAGGAAGTTTTAATAGATGCAATTGAAGTATCTCTTATTTCTGCCTATAAAAAAAATTTTATACAGGGTAAGGATAATATCGAAATAAATTTTAATAAAGATACCGGAAGAGTAGAAGTATTTACAAAAAAAATAGTTGTAGATAATGTAAATCAGCCTTCTTTGGAAATTGATTTGGTAGAAGCCCGGAAATATAAACGGAGTGGAATAGAAATCGGGGATGAAATCAATATCGAGGTAACGCCAAAAGAATTCGGGCGTATTGCCACACAAACTGCTAAACAGGTCATCGTACAAAAAATCAGGGAAGCAGAAAGAAAGGCAGTTTATGAACGATATATTGATAAAGTCAGGGATATTGTAACGGGGATTATCCAGCGTCAGGAACATTATAATATTATCGTTGATTTAGGGAAAGCAGAAGCAGTTTTACCTCCTAATGAGCAGGTAAGAAATGAATATTACGGTAATGGAAAAAGAATGAAATTTTATGTTGTAGAAGTCAAAAAAACCTCAAAAGGACCACGTATCGTCCTTTCCAGAACCCATCCTGATTTGTTAAAACGTTTATTTGAATTAGAAGTTCCCGAGATCCATGAAGGTTTAGTTGAAATAAAGGCTATAGCCAGAGAAGCAGGGAAACGCTCTAAAGTTGCCGTAGCTAGTAGAGATGAAATGGTTGATTCAATCGGATCCTGTATCGGTGATCGTGGTGCCAGAATTAAATCCATTATGACCGAGCTACAGGATGAAAAGATCGATATCATTAAATGGCACGAAGATGATAAATCATTTATTGCAAATTCACTTAACCCGGCGAAGGTTTTATTTGTGAAATTATATGAAAATGAAAAAAGAGCCCTGGTAATTGTAAATGATCAGCAATTATCCTTATCGATTGGTAAGGAGGGTCAAAATGCCAGATTGGCTGCTAAGTTAACAGGATGGAAAATTGACATAAAGAGTGAATCTCAGTATAAAAAAGAAAATGATATTCACAGTGATGTAGACTTGAGTAATATTGCAAAAAATGATAAAAAACAAAGTAAAGAAAAATAATAGGATTTCCTGAGATGAAAATCATGAAGAGTCAGAAAAAAATACCCTATCGTACTTGTGTAGGTTGCCAAGAAAAGAAACCAAAAAGAGAATTACTTAGAATTATTAGAACACCTGAGGGCAAGATTGAAATAGACATAACTGGTAAAAAATCGGGTAGGGGAACCTATTTATGTTATAATATGTCATGTTTTCAAGAAGCAATGAAAAAAAATAGGATAGCTAAGGCATTAAAAGTAGATTTATCACCAGAAATCATGTCTGAGTTAGAAGAAAAATTTAAAAAATTAACCAAAAATAATAGCTAAAAAATGATTACTTATTTTTAATTATAAGTTATTTTAAAAATAATATGCCTGAACATTTTGCAACGATTCCGGTCTATATGGAGGTCATCGAGTATGAAAAAAAGAGTATACGAAGTAGCAGAAGATTTGAAAATTCCTACCAAAGAACTTATTCAATTCCTGAAAAAAGAAGGTATTAATGTAAAAAATCACATGAGTACCCTTGATGATGAAACGATAGAAATTATTCAAGAAGCTATTGCAGAGGAAAGTAAGAAAGAAAAGGAAAAAGAGAAAGAAGAAACAAAGAAACTCGTACTTGATAAATTGCCCAATGTAAAGGAATTATCATTACAACTAAACATGCCTTTGTCTAAGGCAATGCAGCAAGTTTCAAAATTTGGTAGGGTTTATTCTCTGGAAAAAGAGTTGCCCTGGCCCATTGCGCAGGAAATTTATAAAAAATATGACTATAAGCTCAGCCTTTCTGCTGAATTAAAGAAGACACTTAAATCAAAAAAAAATAAAGAACATAAATATCCATTGTCTACCAAATCCCCGGCCATTACTATTGTCGGGCATGTGGATCACGGAAAAACAACTCTCCTTGATATGATTAGAAAGACCAATGTTACCAAAAGTGAAGTGGGTGGTATTACACAACATATAGGTGCTTATGTAGTACAACTTAAAAATAATCGATTTGTGTTTATTGATACACCTGGACATGAAGCATTTACCACTATGCGGGCACGAGGAGTTAGGTCAACTGATATTGTTGTTCTCGTTGTGGCAGCAGATGATGGTGTCATGCCACAGACTGTTGAAGCAATTAACCATGCCAAAGCTGCCAAGGTACCTATCATTGTGGCAATTAACAAGATTGATAAAGCGAATGCAAATATTGATAAAGTAAAGAAAGATTTATCTAAGTATCAATTGGTATCAGAGGATTGGGGGGGAGATACTCTTGTTGCTGAGATATCTGCTTTGCAAGGGAAGGGTATTGATAATCTGCTGGAACTCATTTCTTTGCAGGCTGAAATGTTAGAATTAAAAGCTAACCCCGAACTCCCTGCCAGTGGGGTGGTAATTGAAACGAAACTGGATAAGAGAAAAGGTATTCTTGCTACCGTACTGATTCAGGATGGACACTTAGAAATTGGAGATTATTTTGTTGTGGGAACCGCTTATGGCAAAGTTAGAAATATGATGGATGATCAAGGTAATAATATTAAGTATGTTGGACCTTCAACTCCTGTTGTTATTAATGGTTTTAATAAGATGCCTTTAGCCGGAGATGTATTTCAGGCTGTTGCTGATGATCATTTTGCAAAAACAATTATCAATGAAAGAGAAATGGAAGAGAAAAGAAAAGAAAAACAGGAAATAGCAAATGTTTCCCTGGATTACTTATTTGAAGAGATGAAAAAAGGCAAAATTAAAGAGTTAAACATTATTTTAAAAGCCGATACACAAGGATCATTGGATGCTATTCAAGAAACACTCTCTACTTTAAGCAATGAAGAAGTTGAGGTTAGAATGATTCATGGTGGAATCGGGACAATCACCGAAACAGATATCATGCTTGGCTCTGCCTCTAATGCTTTAATTATTGGTTTTAATGTTAAGATTGATATAAATGCCCAAAAATTATCAAATAATGAAAAAGTCGAAATAAGAGTATATAATATTATTTATAACTTAATTGATGAAGTAAAGGCAGCTTTAAAAGGTTACCTTAAACCAAAATTAGAAGAGGTCATTAACGGTAAGGCAGAAGTGAGGGAAATTTTTAAAATCCCCAAAATTGGTCTTGTGGCAGGATGCTATGTAATTGAAGGTAAGATATCTACAAAAGATTATATTCGTGTTTTACGTCAAGACCAAAAATTATATGAAGGTAAGGATTTTTCCATAAAAAGATTTAAAGAAGACGTAAAAGAAGTAAGTTCCGGATATGAATGTGGCATTAATATAGAGAAGGTTGATGACCTCCAGGTAAAAGACATTATTATTTTTTATAATTATAAGGAAGTTGCAAGATAGAATGTTAGTCGGGTTATGTGAGCTTTTTATTTATTTACCTGATTCTCGTTCTTTAAAAGATAAAAGAAGTACCATTAAAAGTTTTAAGGCAGCTCTGAGAAAAAAGTACAATATTTCCATCTCGGAAATTGGGCATAAGAATTCATGGAAGCAAAGTACAATCGGTGTAGGATATATTGGAGATAACCGCCAACTTATTGACCAGGTTATTGATAAAATCGTCAAAGATGTTGATAATCATCCCGAATTCCAGTTAGTTAATTTTCAAATAACAGTCACCTAATCAATTTGTGAAAACAAACAAATATGGAGTAGAAGGAAACTAAATTACTATGGTTTTAGAGCAAAAAAAGAAACATTTTGAAAAATTATTAAAAAGGAATATTAGTTTTATCATCTATAAAAAGGTAAAAGATCCGCGTATAGGTTTTGTAACCGTTACTAGAATTGCTTTATCAAATGACTTACACAATGCCAAGGTATATATTTCCATACTGGGAACCAAAGAAGAGCAAGATAAAGGTATGAACGGTTTAAAGAGTGCCACCAAATTCATTCGATCTGAATTAGCCTTTGAACTTAAAAAGTACCGTTTTACACCTTATATCTCTTTTCATTATGATAAGGAATTAGAAAAAGTACATCATCTAATGATGCAAATAAGCAATCTGGAAAGAAAGAAAGACCTGGAAAAATAAGATGCAGCAAAACACACAATCTGAAATTGCAGAGATTTTTAAAAAATATAAACATTTTATTATCAGCTCACACATACATTTAGATGGTGATGCACTGGGTTCCGAACTGGCATTATATTTCATGTTAACGCAATTAGAAAAAGATGTATTGATTATTAACCAGGATAAAACACCAGATATTTACCAATTCTTACCGGGTACAAAGAAAATTATATGCATGGAAGAACTTAGTAACCATTACTCTTATCATATAAAACCAGCAACTTTATTGGTAGTTCTTGATGCGAGCAATTTGGAAAGAATCGGTGATATCGGTATTGATATGAACCAGATTGAATTTATTGTAAATATTGATCACCATCCTAGTAATACTCTGTTTGGCAAATATAATTATATAGATTCAGATGCCTCTTCGGTTGGTGAGATACTTTTTCAATTGGGCAAAAAGATAGGTTGCAATATAACCTATCAGATGGCTATTCCTTTATACACCGCTATTGTTACTGATACGGGATCTTTTCGCTATGCCAATACCAAAGCAAGAACATTCCAAATTGCTCTGCATTTAGTTAAATTAGGAGTTAATCCAAATAATATTACAAACTACATTTATAATAATAATGAACTTTCCAACTTAAAATTATTGGGGGAAGCGCTTAGTAATTTAAAGCTTGATTCCTCTTTACAAATATCCTGGACTATTGTAACCAGAAATATGCTTTCAAAAACACAATCCAAAGATGAGGAAACTGAAGGTATTGTGGATAAAATACTTTCCATTAAAACTGTCCAGGTTTCTGTTTTGTTTCGGGAAACAAAAAATGGCAATATCAAGGTTAGTTTTCGTTCTAAAGGCAAATTTAATGTTGATCAATTTGCAAGTAACTTCGGTGGGGGAGGACATCCTAACGCTGCCGGTTGCCAATTAAGAGGAACAATAGACAAAATAACAAATATAGTAATCTCAAAGCTACAAAAGGAACTCAATCTTTTAGAATAGTTCATTCTTATCTTTTATGTGATAATATTATGATAAATGGTATTTTAATTATCGATAAGCCTGAGGGAATGACTTCAGCAAAAACTGTTTCGAAAATAAAAGGGGCATTAAAATCAAATAAAGCAGGTCATACAGGTACCCTGGATCCTTTTGCCACAGGGATTCTTATCGTTTGCCTGAATAATGCCACTAAAATTGCCCAATATCTTTCTGATTTAGATAAGACGTATATTGGAACAATGGTACTGGGGATTACTACGGATACCCAGGATTTGAAAGGCAGAATACAAAAAATAATACCGGTTGACCAAAAAAAACTAAATCCCAGGGAAATAAACAAGGTTTTTTCAAAATTTCAGGGAGATATATGGCAGATACCGCCAATGTTTTCTGCTTTAAAATATAAAGGTTTACGGCTTTACAGCCTTGCCAGAAAAGGTATCAAAATTAAATTAGTTCCTCGTAAAATAACCATATACCAACTGAATTTGATTCATACAAGATATGATCGGTATCCCAGCATTACCTTTCAAGTTCGATGTTCTAAGGGGACTTATATCAGAACATTATGTCATGATATTGGTAAAGCTTTAGGGTTTGGTGCCTATATGTCACATTTGAGAAGGATTGAAATTGGAAATTATGTTATCAGTAAATCTATTCCTCTGGGTCAATTTCTGAAACTGCCCTATAGAGAACAACAATACAAACATATTTTGCCCCTTGACCTGGCTTTAAACCATCTAAATAAAATTATTTTAACCGGGGAGGTGGGAATTGAAGATAGGATTAAAAACGGGGGTCAATTCTCAGAAAAGGAAATTGGAGAAAAAATTATCAGTAGCAATGCTGCTCTAAAAGATATATTTACTATTTACTCATCTAAAGGCTATTTGATAGCGATAGCAAAAAGATTGGGAGAATCTTTGAAGGAAGCGAATAGATATAAAGTTGAAAAATTATTGACATGAAAATCATGAGAAATGAAAAAGACAATAGAAAAGCTCAACTGAATACTGAGGGGCAAAACATGCTAACTTATATTGCACTGGGATTTTTTGATGGGGTTCATTTAGGTCATCAAACTTTGTTGAATTATTGTATCGAAAAAGCAAAAGAAGATCATGCCTTAAGCACTGTTATTCTTTTCAACCCTCATCCAGCAAAAGTCGTTCATCGATTGGAACACTTTTTTCTATTAACTACTTTATCAGAGAGAATAAAAAAAATTAGACAAATTGGCATCCAGAAAGTTATTACTATTCATTTTACCGATGATTTTCAGAAAATAAGTGCTGAAAATTTTGTAAAAAAAATATTATTGGAAAAGTTTAATATGGGAGCTGTTTTTGTTGGCTTTAACTACCACTTTGGTTATCAAAAAAAAGGAGATATAAACCTCTTGGATAAATTAGCCAACTTGAATAATTTTAAATTATATACCATAGGTCCCAAAAAATTAAATGGAAATAGAAAAATCAGTAGTACCATAATTAAAGAACAATTGAAAGAAGGGAACATTGAAAAAGCCAATAAACTATTGGGCTATTTTTATCAGCTTAAGGGGAAAGTGATTTATGGTGATAAGAGGGGGAATAAAATTCTTTCTTCTCCTACTGCAAACCTGGATATACCTAAAGAAAAATTACTGCCCAAGAATGGAGTATATATCGCTTTTACCTGTTACGATGGAAAACAATACCAAAGTCTGATCAATGTAGGAACCAAGCCTACTTTTGCACCAAAACAAAGCTGGATTTCTGTTGAAATATATATATTTAATTTTAATGATAATCTTTATGGTAAAGAAATATCTGTCTCTCTGCTGAGAAGGATAAGAGATGAGAAGATCTTCCCTGATAGCAAAGAACTGGCTCAACAAATCAAAAAAGATAAATTGATTGCTAATGATTTATTTAGACAGCTTGATTTAAAGCTTGAGAATCATCATTGTTTTTGATAGATAACAATTATAATATATAACCACTGTTATCATGAACCAATTGAAATAAATTTGAAGTAATTTAGTATATATGGTAAAATAATTGGATAATATATGAGACTGTGAGTAATTTTACTGGCAAACTTATTAGGCTATGCTTTCTAAATAGAAGAGTTTATTTTAGCACCAAAATTTATTTATATATATAGTGTTAAAATAAATTTTTTAGCAGAGAAATAAAAATAATTAGACCTAGAGCTGCTATTCCGATGTAAATATTATAACAAAAGGAGAAAATAAATAAAATGATGAAAAAGGATGTTAAAGATAAAATTGTAAAAGACTTCCAGCATCATGAAAAAGATACTGGTTCAACCGAAGTTCAGGTGGCTATCTTGACTGAGCAAATAAACAATTTAACTCAACATTTAAACCAAAACAAGAAAGATTCTCATTCCAAACATGGATTATTAAAAATGGTTGGGAAAAGAAGGAGTTTGCTTAATTATCTTAAAGATAATGATGTTGAAAAATACCGTAAACTAATTAATGAACTAAATCTAAGAAAGTGAAATAATAGAAAAACTATTTTTACTTACCTATTAATTTAAGGAGAATTATAATCTATGACTAATGATATTACAAAAAAGACAGAAATGATAATTGGAGAAAAGTCCATTCAGATAGAAACTGGTAAATTAGCCAAACAGGCAAACGGTGCTGTTACCGTTACCTGTGGTGAAACGGTAGTACTGGTTACTGTGGTAGCCTCCAAAGAACCAAGAGAAGGAATCGATTTTTTCCCTTTACTGGTTGATTATGAGGAAAAATTTTATGCCGCAGGTAAAATTCCTGGTGGTTTTTTTAAACGTGAGGGTAGACCCAGCGAAAATGCCATATTAACATCTCGTCTCATCGACCGTCCTTTGCGTCCTTTATTTCCTGAAGATTATCACAATGATGTTCAGGTTATATCATCTGTTTTGTCTTATGACCAGGACAACCTTCCCGATATTCTCTCTATTATCGGCGCATCTTGTGCCCTTTACATTTCAGACATTCCTTTTCATAAACCAATTGCTGCAGTAAGAGTAGGTTACTTAAATGGAGAATATATTATCAATCCTTCGGTGGAAGAGTTGAAAGAATGTCAACTTAATCTGGTTGTAGCTGGCACCAAGGATTCTGTTATTATGTTAGAAGGGGAAGCAAATGAATTAGCTGAAGAAGATATTTTGATTGCTATTGAAAAGGCACAGACAGAAATTAAGAAAATTGTCGAAATGCAGATTCATTTTGCTGAAGGAATTCAGCCAGATAAAATTAACAAATCCTGGGAACCTGACCAGGTATCAGCACAGGAAAAAGAAAAATATCATCTAATAATGAAAGAAAATTATTCGGATCAGGTTGAAAAAGCTTTAACCATACTTGATAAAAAAGAAAGAGAAGAAAACCTGGAGAATATTTCAGATAAAATAATGTCTTACTTTGAAAATGAACAAAATGAAACAGAAAATGATGTAGATATTCCATTGATTAAGGATGTCTTTGATTTATTATGCAAAGAAATAATGCGAAAGCTCATTATTGAGAAGAAAATGCGTGTCGATCAACGTAAGGTAGATGAAATTAGACCAATTGATTGTGAAATAGGCATCTTACCCAGGGTTCACGGCAGTGCTCTTTTCACCAGAGGGCAAACCCAGGCTTTAGTGATTACAACCTTAGGTTCACTCAGAGATGAACAGTCAATCGATACATTAGAAGAAGATACCTCTCGAAAGTTTTATTTACATTACAACTTTCCTCCATTTTCAGTCGGTGACGTAAAACCGAGAAGAAGTCAATCAAGAAGAGAAATAGGACATGGCGCTCTGGCCGAAAAAGCAATAAAGGCACTTATTCCTGAAGAGAGCAATTTCCCTTATACCATACGTGTGGTTTCTGAAATTTTGGAATCAAACGGTTCCTCATCTATGGCAACTGTCTGTGGTACAAGCTTATCCTTGATGGATGCAGGTGTTCCTTTAAAAAAACCCGTCGCCGGTGTAGCCCTTGGTCTGGTGAAAGAAAAAGATCAATATGAAATTTTGACAGATATTTTGGGTATCGAAGATCACTACGGAGATATGGATTTTAAAGCTACAGGATCGGTAGATGGCATCACTGCTATTCAGATGGATTTAAAGATAGACGGTGTTTCTATGGACATAATTCGCGATATACTGGAAAGATCAAAGAAGGGACGTAAATTTATTCTCAATAAAATGAATTCCGTGATTGCTGCGCCAAAAGAAGAGTTGTCCCATTATGTTCCAAAGATGTTTATAATGAAGATCAATACGGATAAAATAGGAAATGTGATTGGACCCAGTGGTAAAAATATTAAGAAAATTATTGAAGAAAGTGGGACCTCTATTGATATTAAAGACAATGGTGAGATATTTATTACTGCTGACGACAATGAAAAAATTGAAAAAGCTAAATACCTCATTGAAGGATTAGTCAGAGAAGTAAAGGCTGGCGAAATTTATAATGGAAAAGTTAAAAGAATTACTAAGTACGGTGCTTTTGTTGAAATATTACCTGGTGTTGAAGGTCTTTTACATATTTCAAATTTATGCCATTACCATGTTGATAAGGTAGAAGATATTATCAACACTAATGATGAAATTCAGGTAAAGGTTATTGGTATAGATCTGCAGGGTAAAATCGATTTAAGCAAGAAAGAACTTATGCCAAAACCTGACAGAAATGACCGGAATAGTGTGAATCGTTATAGAAAAAACCCTCGTGTAACTAGATGATATTGAAAATGAAAAAAGAAATTGAAAAAATAGAAATAAAGGTAGAAAGAGCAAAGGGTTGTGAAGATTTGCCTTTACCAAAAGCAGCCAGTTTGTATGCTTCGGGAATTGATTTGTTTTCAGCTGAAAATGAGGTAATAGAAATTGGTCAAGGTGAGAGAAAACTAATCTCAACTGGTATAAAAATTGCTTTACCAATAGGTTTTGAAGCTCAAGTGAGACCGAGGAGTGGTTTAGCCTATCGTTACGGTATTACTGTACTTAATACACCGGGTACAATTGATTCGGATTATCGTGGAATTATAAAGATTATATTGATTAATCATGGTACAGCTAAGTTCTTTATAAAACGGGGAGATCGTATAGCACAATTGGTCATTCAAAAAATATTTCACCCTATCTTGGTAGAGACCAATAGTTTGGATCATACCAAGAGGGGAGATGGTGGTTTTGGGCATACCGGGGTTAAAGTTAATCAATAATTAGGATTTTCTTAGACAAGAATATTTGTTCAGTAGAAAGTAAAAGTAAGGGAACCAATGTACTATGTTATGTTAGGTTTAATTCAAGGTTTGACTGAATTTCTTCCGGTAAGTAGTTCTGGCCATTTAGTCATCAGTCAATATCTTTTAGATATTAAGATACCTGGTGTAGCCTTTGAGACATTTGTTCATTTTGGAACATCATTAGCAGTTATTGTTTTATTCAATAGAGAGTTCAAAGGGCTATTTTTATCCTTTCTTGAAAGCCTTAACAGGCTTGTTACCCATAGAAATTTTTTCAAACATGTTAAAGAAGATCTTCAATGTAAATTTGCCTGGTTACTATTAATAAGCACGATTCCAGGTGCTTTTATTGGCTTTTACTTTCACCCTGCATTTGAAAATTTATTCAGTAACCCTATTATTACTTCTTGGATGTTAATTATAACTGGTATATGTCTTTTCTTAACAGATAAGATTTTAATCCATGGAGCTAAAAAGCTAAACGAGATGAATGTGACTGATGCAATTTTAATTGGTTTTGCCCAAGCCCTGGCAATCATGCCCGGTATATCCCGGTCTGGTTTTACCATCATGATGAGCCTTAGCAGAAAGTTGGATCGAGCATTTGCAGCAAAATATTCTTTTATCTTATCAGTTCCCATTATCTTAGGTGCTTCTATATATAAAATACCGGAAATGCTTAATCTGAATATCCCTATTGGTGTACTAATTGCTTCTGGCATGACTGCTTTTCTAACAGGTTACTGGGCGATAAAATTTTTTATAAAAATGCTAGTAAATTTTAAATTGCGTCTATTTAGTTACTATTTATGGATTATTGGATTTACTGTTTTAATTTTGAATATAAGCAATTGGAAATAATATGGCTAAAAAGGAAACAATACATTATTCAATAAAAAAAAGGATTTTGGGTGTCATCCTTATTTTAGTTGCCTTTTATTATTTATTCTCCCTATTATTTCCTACAAATAACTTTCCCTTCTTTGCTAATATTATTGCATTTATTAATCAGATGGTAGGACTTGGAAAATATTTTATCTTCATATTTTTATTAATAGAAGGAGTAAGTCTATTACTTAATATTCATTTTCCTAATTTTTATAATAAGATATTTGGAATAACCGCTTTATTATTGATTATACTGGCTTTTATTCATCTGAAATTAATTTTCTTAGAACACGCCTATTCTTTAGCAGTGGATGGTGCAGGAGGTGGTTTGTATGGACATTATATGGCGAACTACCTCTACAACTATTTCGGATTGACCGGAGCCTATCTTTTTCTTATTGCTCTGGGATTAATTGCCATATTATTTGTAACAGATTTTTCTTTCCTGTATATCTTACACTTTTTATTTAAAAAAATATATTTTGCCTTTGCTTCGATTGTTTCCAAAATAAAGAGAAAGCCTGATACAATGCAAGATCAAGGAAACAACCGATCAATTAAAATTTATAATGAAAATCAAAAAGAAGTCCAAACAAAAAGAGTTGAACCTATATTTAGAAAGAAGTTTCCTGTAAAGGCAGATAAAAGTTCAGTAGTACCAGTACAGGAAAGAATGTATTTTACTCCTAAAAATCATTCTAAAAAGCCGTATAGAAATCAAAATTATATTATACCACCCATTAATTTCTTGAATGATGTAAAAAGGGAGCACAAAACAAGAAGTCAAGAAAAAATAAAAAATAATATTAATTTGCTACAAAAAACATTGGATAATTTTGGTATTCAAGGTGAAGTAATTGGGGCAACACAGGGACCTACTGTAACAAGATATGAGATACAGCCGGCACCAGGAGTAAAAGTGTCTAAAATAACCAACCTCAGTAATGACATCGCTCTGGCCTTTGCTGCGGCATCGGTAAGAATCGAGGCGCCGATACCTGGAAAGAATGCAATCGGTATTGAAGTTCCTAACAGGGAAAAGGATACTGTATTATTAAGAGAGATTATTGAATCAAGAGAATATCAAAATAATTCACTTATTTTACCCATTGCTCTTGGAAAAGATATCGGGGGTAAAAATATTATTGCAGATTTGGTTGATTTACCACATTTACTTATTGCTGGTTCCACCGGTTCCGGGAAGAGTGTATGTCTTAATTCCATTATATTAAGCCTAATTTACCGTTTTGGGCCTGAGGTGATAAGGTTTGTGATGGTTGACCCAAAGAGAGTTGAGTTAAATGTTTTCAATGGTATACCTCATCTCATTATTCCTATTATCACAAATACCAAAAAAGTTGATAAAGTATTGAACTGGGCTATTTCTGAAATGGAAAATCGATTCAAAATATTTGCCGAGGTTGGTGTCCGTAATTTAAAAGGATACCATGAGTATGTCAAAAGTATCAAAGCAGATGAAAAATCTTTACCCTATATTATTATCATTATCGATGAACTGGCAGATTTGATGCTATCTTCTCCGGTAAAGATAGAAGAAGCATTATGCAGGCTGGCGCAGATGACCAGGGCAACAGGAATCCATCTCATTATTGCTACCCAAAGGCCATCTGTTGATATTATTACCGGTTCAATTAAAATCAATTTTCCATCCCGTATTGCTTTTGCAGTTTCAACCCAGGTCGATTCCAGGACTATTCTGGATGTTAACGGAGCTGAGAAATTGCTGGGAAATGGTGACATGCTTTTTTCGCCTATCAATGCCTCCAAGCCAATACGAGCTCAGGGGGCCTTTGTTTCCGAAAAAGAGATTAAAGATATCGTTTCTTTTTTAGAAGATAACGGACCTGCACCTGATTATCAGGAAAATATTCTTAACCAAAAAAAGAACCAGGAGAACGAAATTGAAGAAAGGGAGGAAGAAGAAGATGAATTATTTGAAGACGCTGTTGATACCATTATCAATAACAACCAAGCCTCCATATCAATCCTGCAAAGAAAATTGAGAATTGGCTATACACGAGCTGCCCGCCTTATTGATCTGATGGAGAAGAAAGGGATGGTTGGACCTTATGACGGACGCAATCCCAGAAAGATATTGCTTTCAAAAGATGAATACTTGAATAACCATGGCCAATAAATAAATATTTAATCAGTTAGCTGGTTAGTTGATTACTTTGATCATTGGTTAACAGAATGACCAAAAGTAAAAATTGAAAAATAATGATTTAAAGTTTTTAACTAAAAAATTTTCCTATACCAGGCATATGAATAAACGATCTTTCAATAAAATGTAAATCTAAATCTCAATCATAAGTTGGACGTTTATGCTGTTAGCATTAAAAAATTTCTGTAACGATTTATCAGCTTATTAACTGGCTGATTCACGAACTATTTACTGCTTATTGCTAAACAAATATTAGAAATATGGAATTGAATAATAGAATACGATTTTACTAAAAAAATAAATATTTTTATATTTTTAAGTATCAAAAACATAATCGATGTAGTATTATTATGTTAAAGATGTTACAGGACAAGAAATAATAAATTATTCCACCACTTTATAGAAGACATTTATTCTTAAGGAGGTGATTGCTGATCATATTTTAACTGTATAAAACCTGTTAAATAGAAATATTTACATGGGTAAAGGTAAAATAAGATGAAAATTATTTTCAAAAAAAGGAGATTTCAGAGATGAAAAAGAATCTGTTAGTAGTCGTTTTGTCAGTTCTGATAATAGGTTTATGCTTTTCCTCAACAGTCTTTGCTCAAGAACCACTAAAGGTTGGTTTGGTATTTGATGTTGGCGGGAAAGGGGATAAATCCTTTAATGATTCAGCATCCCGCGGTTTAGCCTGGGCTGCAGATGATTTCGGTATTAAACGTATTGAATTGGAACCGGGAGTAGATGCGGATAGGGAAGTAAATCTTAGAAACTTAGCCATGATCGGTTATGATTTAATCATTGGGGTAGGATTTTTATTTACTGATGCTATAACTACAGTGGCTGATGAGTTTCCTGATACTAAATTTGCTATTGTTGATGGATTTATCCCTGATAAGCCCAATGTAGTGTCACTAGTTTTTCCGGAACCCCAGGGTTCTTTCCTGGTGGGTATGATTGCTGCAATGAAGGCACAGGAAGATGGAAAAGATACAGTTGGATTTGTTGGTGGAATGGATATAGCGCTGATCAATGGATTTGAAGCAGGCTATATTGCCGGAGTTCATTATGTCTACCCTGAATGTAAAGTCATTTCTGCTTATGCTGGAGATACTGACAAAGCCTTTATTGATCCGGTAAAAGGGAAAGAATTAGCTTTGTCACAATACGATAACGGGGCATGGGTTATCTACCATGCTTCCGGTCTAACCGGTGCCGGAGTATTTGAAGCAGCCAAAGAAAGGAAAAGATATGTCATTGGAGTAGATTCCAATCAGAACTATCTGGGATATATTGAGGAAACCGGAGAAAATTTTGGTTTAACCAGCATGTTAAAACAAGTTGACGTTTCGGTATATCTTACTGTAAAAGCAGTGGTTGAAGGAGCTTTCCAGCCTGGTGTTGAGGTATTTGGTTTAGACAGATACATTACCATTGGAGATGTAACCTACTCCGGAGTTGGTTATGCTCTCGACAAATATAATGAATCTCTTATATCAGAAGAAATGATAGCCAATGTTGAAGAAGCAAAGACCAAAATTTTAAGCGGAGAAATTGTTGTGCCCACCGAAGTAACTAAATAACATGGTTAAATAAAAAATAGTGGAGGTATTTAGGTAATAAATAATGGATATCTCCACTATATTAAACCCAGTATAAATTACTGAAGGAGGATTGATTCCTTGCCTGAGATTGCTTTAGAGATGAAAAATATCACCAAACGATTCCCTCTTGTGGTGGCCAACGATAAAGTAAATTTTACCGTCTATAAAGGTGAAATACATGCTCTGGTGGGTGAAAACGGAGCAGGTAAATCAACCCTGATGAGTATTTTGTATGGGCTGTATCAGGCTGATTCCGGTCAAATTTTTATCAATGGAAAGAAAGTGAATATCGCCAATCCGAAAATTGCTATCAATCTAAAAATTGGTATGGTTCATCAGCATTTTATGTTAATACCGCCTTTAACAGTTGCGGAAAATATTATCCTGGGTATGGAACCCAGGAAAAATAATATTTTTATCGATATGGAAAAAGCAATAAAAAGAGTTGAAGAATTATCTGAAAACATGGGTTTTAAAATTGATCCCAGAGCTAAAATTGAGAATATTTCTGTGGGGATTCAGCAGAGAGTGGAAATTATTAAAGTCCTTTTCCGGGGAGCAGAAATCCTGGTGATGGATGAACCTACTGCAGTATTAACTCCCCAGGAAATTGAAGAACTATTCGAAATTCTTAAATCACTAAAAAAACAGGACAAAACAATTATTTTTATTACTCATAAATTGAACGAAGTAAAAGACCTCTCTGACCGGGTAACTGTCATGAGAAGAGGGAAGGTGGCAGGAGTAAAGAATACCAAAGATACCAATCAAGAGGAAATCGCCAGTATGATGGTAGGAAGAAAGGTTATTTTTAAAGTCGAAAAAAACCCTCTCAACCTGGGAAAAACAACTTTAAAAGTAGAGAACTTAGAAGCACTTAACAATAAAGGCCTACCAGCTGTAAGAAACCTCTCTTTTGAAATAAAGGAAGGAGAGATATTGGGATTTGCCGGTGTAGAAGGGAACGGACAGACTGAGTTAGTAGAAGTGATTACCGGGCTTCGTCAGGCATCAAACGGCAAAATATTTTTAAACAACCAGGATATTACCGATGATTCTCCTCGAAGCATTAGAGAAGATAAAATTGCTCATATTCCTGAAGACAGGAGACAACGCGGAATTATTTCCAATTATTCAGTTGCTGAAAATTTAATTTTAGGATGCCATTATCGTGCACCTTTTAATAAAGGGTTAAAATTAAACTTTACTGCCATTAATAATCATGCTAATCATTTAATAAAAAATTTTGATATTCGACCCTCTGATAAAGATAATTTATTAAAATCTTTATCCGGAGGCAATCAACAGAAGGTTATTGTCGCCCGTGAATTATTTGGAGAACCAAAACTTTTAATTGCCGCTCAACCCACTCGTGGGTTAGATGTAGGCTCTATTGAGTTTGTACACCAACAAATATTGAACGAAAGAGATAAAGGAAAAGCAATTTTGTTAGTCTCGGCTGATTTAGAAGAGATTTTGTCTTTATCGGACCGTATTGCAGTTATCTATGAAGGCAAAATAATTGATGTTCTGGATCCGAAGAAAACAGACGAAAAGGAAATAGGTTTGTTGATGACTGGCTCTACTGCAAAGAAAAAATTATTAAAGGCCAAATAATTGCTGGAGAAAGATGAATTTGAAAAGTAGTAAAAAATATGACTATATCATTGTTTTAGAAAGGATTACTCCTTTAATTGCGGTAATATGTGCTTTATTGGTAGGATCAGTTGTTATTTTATTAATTGGTGAAAATCCTATTTTTGTTTATAAAACATTATTCAGTAATGCTATTGGCAACAGGGATGGCTGGGGTAATGTATTATTCAGAGCAACTCCCTTAATATTTACGGGGTTAACGGTTGCTTTCGCCTTCCGCTGTGGTTTGTTTAACATAGGCGGAGAAGGACAGATGTATATCGGAACTTTTCTTGCTGCCTGGGTTGGATTTACTTTTATTCATTTACCTGCTCTTGTACTTATACCGTTATGCGTATTAGCAGCAGCAGCTGGTGGAGCATTATGGGCAGCTGTTCCCGGAATATTAAAAGCTAAAATGGGTGTGCACGAAGTCATTATTACCATAATGATGAACTGGATAGCTTCATCACTTACCTTTTATCTGGTATTGGTGTATAAAGCACCGGCAACAGAAGACATGAAGGCTGCCGGCGTTCAGCAGATGATTCCACATACCAGTGAGATTGCTGAAGCTGCCCGGCTTCCTCGACTTTATCCTATTTTTAAGTTTTTAAATATAGATTTTCCTGCTCATAATCAAGTAAATGTATCTTTTTTTATCGCTGTAGGTGTAGCTATATTAGCCTACTATATATTGTGGAAAACCAATTTAGGCTACGAAATAAGAGCCGTTGGTTATAATCCTCTGGCTGCAGAATATGGAGGAATCAGTGTTGCTAAAAACATTATTTTAGCCATGATGATCAGTGGTGTCTTTGCCGGTTTAGTGGGGACGAATGAGGTAATGGGCTTTAAATATCGCTGGAGACAAGACCTTTTCACCAATTTAGGATTTAACGGAATTGCGGTGGCGCTTTTAGGCAAGAATCACCCTCTGGGAGTTGTCCTGGCTGCTATTTTATTTGGTATCTTAAATTACGGTGGTGCTATCGTTAATATTTATACTGAAGGAAGAATTCCCCGGGAACTTATTATGGTGTTACAAGCTGTGATAGTCATATTTGTGGTAATCAGTGATGAACTAGTTAAGAGAATAATTCGCCAAAGGAGGAAAATAGCATAATGCTTGGTGATATTTTTAACGCACAGTTTGTCGCTTCATCGATTAGAGTTGCTATTCCTTTAGCTTTAGCCGGTTTAGGCGGAGTATTTTCAGAAAAGTCAGGAGTCGTTAATATCGGATTAGAAGGTATGATATTAACCGGGGCTTTTGCAGCAGTAGCAATGACTAATTTTGCTCAAAATCCCTGGGTGGGAGTTTTGGCAGCAGTTTTAGTTGGAATATTTCTTGGACTAATCCATGCCATTACCTGTGTTACCTTTAAAGCTAATCAGATAGTAAGCGGTGTGGCTATTAATTTGTTTGCCAGCGGGATTACTATATTTTTTAGCTGGCTTTTATTTGGCGAAACTCAAATTATGGTTAAAAAAAATTTGCCGATTTGGGGATTATCTCTTCCAAGTATAGGAGAGGGATCAACTTTTATAAGAAATATGATTGTTATATTTGCTCATCATTCTCCTTTGGTGTATCTCACAATCATCATTTTTGTATTATCACATATCATATTATATCAAACTCCTTTCGGGTTAAGATTACGATCAGTAGGCGAATATCCTCAGGCCGCAGATACCATGGGAGTAAATATTGTTACGATGAGATACATAGCAGTGATAATCTCAGGAGCGCTTGCCGGATTAGCCGGTTCTTTTTTATCTTTGGAACAAGCTCATTTTTTTGTCAAAGAAATGAGCGGAGGCAGAGGCTTTATTGCTTTAGCAGCGATGATTTTTGGGAAATGGACTCCTTTTGGGACTGCCGGAGCTGCGCTTTTATTTGGCTTTGGAGAAGCCCTGGCTATCAGATTACAGGGTGTCACTGCAGTTCCGGTTCAATTTATCAATATGGTTCCTTACTTGTTGGCAATTTTTGTTCTAGTGAGTGCAGTGGGCAGGGCAGTTCCTCCAGCAGCAAGTGGGATTCCCTATGAAAAGGAAATAGTATAAGATAGGAGTATCATTATAAAATGAAGGAAATTGGAGAATATTTAAAAAATAGAAGATTAGAATTGGGCATATCACTGGAAGATGCTGAGCAATACCTGAAAATTAGAAAAAAATATCTGATTGCCATTGAAGAAGGAGATGAAAGTGTGCTTCCCGGTAGAACTTATTTTGTCGGTTATTTAAGAAATTATGCCAATTATCTGGAAGCAGATCAGGATTATATTAATCAATCATTGGAAAAAACTGAGCAGATACCAAAACCAAGAGAATCTGAACCGGTAACAAAAAGAAATAAACCCGGAAGGTATTTTTCTCCGGAAAAAAGAAAATACCGTATTAAAAGAGAAAAAAAATCAGTTAACTATTTTCCTTTAATTAAGGTTGCGATGATTATACTTTTCATAGGAGGCATTATTTTTATTGTAACTCAGTTTCTTAATAGAAGCGAACAACCTCCTATACCTGTGACACAAGAGGAAGAAAGTGAAAACACTCTAATTGAAGAAAAGTCTATAGAACAGGAATTGACTGAAATGGCTGAAGAAAATATAAAGGAAGAAGAAATAACGACAACTTCTTCTGAAAATTTATTAGAACCATTGCCTGAATATAAGCCTATTATAATTACCACTCAGGATCCTGCCTGGGTAAAAATCGTACAGGATGGTGAAGTTTTATTTGAAAGTGTTATCTTGTCTACAGAAGAAATTACTATAAAATCTGAAGGAACGGTTTTTTTGTTAACAAATAATTCCAGTGATATTGGCGTTTTTTATGATGATCAAGCAATTGATGCCCAGTCTTCTGATCATTATCGTATTGTACAATATCAGATCATTGCCAATAATGAGAATAATTAAACAATGGGAAAGATTATTTATCCTAACCCTGTCAAATTAATATTTAGTATCATTAGCGCTGAAGAAAACTATTTTTTAGAAGCAAAAAAATGTTTGGCCAATATTTTTGGCAAAATTGATCTGGAAAGCAATTATCAAACATTTGGTTTTACCGATTATTATAGAAATGAAATGGGAGAGCATCTTAAACAGAAATTACTCTCTTTTAAAAAATTAATCCTACCCGTTCGGTTAAGTCAGATTAAAATCGATAGCAATCAATTAGAGTTTACCCTCAGCGTAGATAACCATCAGGAGAATACAGCCAAAGGAATTAAAAGAAAGTTAAATCTTGATCCCGGATATTTAACACTTGGCAAATTTATTTTAGCAAGCACAAAAAATGGACCGGCCAGAATTTATTTAAAACAGGGAATATATGCTGAAATTACACTTGGATTTATCAATAAATCCTTTCATTCTTTAGAGTGGACCTATCAGAATTATCAGACCGATTTATATATTAATTTTTTAAATCAGGTAAGAAAGGAATATAAAGAGCAGCTCAGAACAGGTAACAGACTCATACCTGAAAGTGGAAATGATTATTAAAATGTAGCAGGGGAGTAATACTATTAAGGTTAATGATACAAACCGGGCATTCATTGCAATTAATTTAGATCGAGAAATCAAACAATATATTGCTGATATTCAAGAAGAAATTAAAGACTTTAAAGATATCCATCTAAAAATAAAATTTGTTGAAAGAAAGAATTTGCATATTTCTTTGAAGTTTCTGGGTGATTTGAGTATTTTAGAAATTGAAAAAACATTACTCAATCTTCAAAAAATATCATCCCAACACCAGTCTTTTAAGATCGATCTTTCAAAAAATATTGGGTTATTCCCCGGCCCCGGGAGGCCTCGTGTTATCTGGATTGGTATTGAAAAAGGTTATAGCGAAGTTGAGAAAATATACCATGATATTGAACGGTCACTAATGAAAGAAGGATTTTATCGTAAAGATAAAGACTTTGCCGCTCATATTACCTTAGGAAGAATAAAATATCTAAAAAACTCAGACAAATTCATTGATGATATAAATAACATTCAATTTAAAAATATTTCTCAAAGAATTCGTTCTATTGAGTTAATGGAAAGTAATTTAACGCCACAAGGACCTATCTATACCATTATTAAAACATTTCCACTCTTGTAACATGAAAATACTATGGTGTAAAATATTATTTGTAAATGTATTGACCATATTTTTAACTAATTTGCTTATAATTTGCTTAAACTACAGAAAAATCATAATAAGGAGTAATTTATGAAAGAAAGCAAGAATAATTTCTCAGAAAGGGAGAAGGCTCTAAAAATGGCAATGGAGAATATAGAGCATCGTTTTGGCAAAGGTTCAATTATGAAGTTCGGTGATAAGCCAAAGGTTAGCGGAAGCAATACTATTTCATCCGGCTCTTTAGCCTTAGATATTGCTTTGGGAATTGGTGGTGTTCCTCGGGGCAGGATTATAGAAATATTCGGCCCCGAATCATCTGGTAAGACAACCTTGGCTTTACACATGATTGCTGAGGCACAAAAAAACAAAGGTATTGCTGCTTTTATTGATGCTGAGCATGCCCTGGACCCAATTTATGCAAAAAATATCGGAATTAATATCGATGAGCTAATTATCTCGCAACCCGATACAGGCGAACAGGCACTGGAAATTGCCGAGTCCTTAGTAAGAAGTAATGCTGTCGATATTATCGTTATTGATTCAGTCGCAGCCCTGGTACCAAAAGCAGAAATAGAGGGGGAAATGGGAGATGCCTCCATGGGACTGCAGGCCCGTTTGATGTCCCAGGCATTGAGGAAGCTGACTGCTATTATTAACAAGTCCAGAACAACAACAATTTTTGTCAATCAGATCAGGGAAAAAATCGGAATTATTTTTGGAAACCCTGAAACTACCCCCGGGGGACGAGCACTAAAATTCTATTCAACTATTAGATTGGATATAAGAAGAAAAGCTTCTATTAAAAAAAATGATACCAATATTGGCATTAACGTAAGAGTCAAGGTTGTTAAAAATAAATTAGCCCCGCCATTTCAGGAAGCTATCTTTGACATTATTTTTGGAAAGGGCATTTCCAGAGAGGGAGATATATTTAATTTGGGTGTTCAATATGATATTATCCAAAAATCCGGCACCTGGTTTTCTTATAATGATATGCAAATAGGTCAGGGGAAAGAAAATACCAAGGTATATCTATTAGAAAATCCAAAAATATCCAGTGAAATCGAGGAAAAAATTGTAGCGGCAGTTAATCTGCCTAATATGGAAACCAGGTTTAAAAGTGAACAAGAATCGAAAAATAACTGATATAAAAGTCAAGAAAAATAATATAAAAAGAAAAAAAATATATATAGACCATGAATTATTCATCGAATTAGATGATACGATTATAAACGATTTGAATCTATATATTGGCAAAACGATAACGGATAATCTTATCGATACTATACAGCAAAAAGAAACATTGAACAGGGCGAAAAATGATTCAATTCGGTTTTTATCTTACAGACCCAGAACTGAATGGGAGATGACGAATAAATTACAAAATAAAAGTTATCAAACAGGTATTGTTGATAAAACTATGCAATGGTTGAAAGATAATAAACTTATTGATGACCGGGAATTTTGTCTCATGTGGATAAAAGACCGAATAAACAACAAACCTATGGGTAAATTAAAGCTTAAAAAAGATTTATATAATAAAGGCATCGACACAGAACTTATTGAAAATACTATTCATTCTTTTTTTGAAAAAGACAAAGATGAATTGGAATTAGCTTATCAATTAATAGATAAAAAAAAGGACTCTTTTCAGTCCAAAAACATTCCTTTAGAGCCCAAAAAAGTTATCAGTCTATTGAAATCACGAGGATTCTCTTACCAAATTATTCATCATATTTATAACGAGTTATTTACCGATTAGATTGTTTGGAATTGTATAAATTAAGTTTGTTGTGCTACAGATACAGACTACTATTTGACTTTTATTTTTGATAGAGATAAAATATATAAGTTAATTATATCTTTAACAATTCATCCTTAGATAATATTGCTATCTAGTTATATAAAGAGAATTTGGTCGTTTGATAGTTCACAATAACAAGGAATACTGATTAGCGATTGCTTTAATATATTCTAGAAGATTTATGAACCTTTTAAATTGAATAAGGGGGTGAAAGCCATCAATACATCTATTTTGTCAATTGTAACAATTTTGTTAGGCATTGCCATTGGCTTCTTTTTGACTAGTATATTTGCAAAAACAAAACTGTCATCTTCAGAGAAAACCTGTAATCAAATGATTGAAAATGCAAAAAAAGAAGCTGATTCAATAAAAAAAGAAGCACAGCTGCAAGCGAAGGAAGAAACATACCAAATCATAAGAAAAAGTGAAATTGAATGTCAACAAAAAAGAAATAAATTGGAAAATCTTAATGAACAGTTGATTAGAAAAAGCAACAGTCTTGTTCAAAAATTAGAACAAATAGAAAATAGGCAAAAAAGTCTAAATGCTAAAGAACAAGAAGTGAATAAAAATTTACAGGAAGTCAATCAACTTTATCAAAAACAAAGAGATGAATTATTAAGGATATCAAAACTCAATCTTGAAGAAGCAAAGGAGTATTTGTTAAGTCGATTAGAAAAAGAGCTTACTCATGAAGCCGGAAAGATGATTAAGAATATTGAAGAACAAGCCAAAGAGGATGGTGAAAAGAAGGCACGAAATATTATTTCCCTTGCAATTCAACGTTATTCTTCCGAGGACACTGTGGAGTCTACAATATCTGTAGTTTCCCTTCCCAATGAAGAAATGAAAGGAAGAATTATAGGGAGAGAGGGGAGAAATATACGTACCTTTGAACGGATAGCAGGAGTTGATTTGATTGTTGACGATACGCCAGAGGCGGTGATTATATCCGGATTCGATCCCATAAGACGGGAAGTTGCCAGGATTGCATTAGAAAAATTAATAACAGATGGAAGGATACAACCAGCCAGGATAGAAGAGGTTATAGAAAATTCAAGAAACATTGTTGACAATAATATAAAAGAAGAGGGAGAAAAAGCGGCCTTTGATACAAATGTCAGAAATCTTAATCCAAAACTGATTCATATATTGGGTAAATTGAAATATAGAACAAGTTATGGACAGAATGTTTTACAACATTCTAAAGAAGTTTCTTATTTTGCGGGTATTATGGCTGACGAACTGGGTCTGAATGCCACTTTTTGTAAAAGGGCAGGCCTTCTTCACGATATTGGGAAAGCAGCGGACATGGAAGTCGAAGGGCCTCATGCCTTAATCGGAGCTGATATTGCCCGTAAAAACGGCGAATCTCCCAAAATTGTCAATGCCATTGCCGCTCACCATGAAGATGAAAAACCTGAAACCGTAGAGGCAGTTCTTATTCAAGCAGCAGATGCCATTTCTGCCTCAAGACCGGGAGCTAGAAGAGAAATGCTGGAAACTTATATTAAAAGGTTACAGCAATTGGAAGAAATTGCCAATTCTTTTGAAGGTGTTGAAAAATCCTATGCAATTCAAGCAGGACGTGAAATAAGGATTATCGTTAATCCGGAAGAGATTGATGATTTCCTGGCGGCCAAGCTTTCCAGGGATATATCCAGAAAAGTTGAAAAGAATATCGATTATCCCGGTCAAGTAAAAGTAAACGTCATCAGGGAAACACGCTCAGTAGAATACGCCAAATAAAACTTGCAAGATCTGCCCAATATTATGTGGTGGAGATAAAATTATAATAAAAGAGAGAAGGAGCTATATGATATAAATATATCTCCTTCTTTTTTCATTATTTATTACAAATAAAAAAATGCATAAAAATTGATTATGAAATAATAATAATAATAATAAGAGTCTTTCTAAAATGAGTAAAGATTATATAAAGGACCAGGAGAATAATGATTGCTAACATGAAAAAGCCATTATCCTATTTTATTAAGACATTTGGTTGTCAAATGAATGTAAATGATTCTGAATTCATAGCCGGTCAGATTGAAGACATGGGTTATAATATGACTGCAGATATTAATAACGCTGATATCATTATTTTAAATACCTGCTGTGTAAGAAAAAAAGTTGAGGATAAAATTTACAGCATGGCAGGAATAATCAAGCAAATTAAGAAAGAAAAACCCGGTCTTATCTTTGGAATTTGTGGTTGTCTGGCACAGAAGGAAAAAGAGAATATTCAGAAAAGAATACCTGCGGCTGATATAATATTTGGACCATCGCAAGCATCCTGTTTTAAGGAAATATGGGAAGCATTTTTGGAAAATAAAACAAGAAAGACAATCATATATTGTGATAATCGAAAACATTTTCGTTTGCAGGATATATCTATTAAATATAAAGATCGTATTTCAGCTTATGTTCAAATTATGAAAGGATGTAATAATTTTTGTTCTTATTGTATTGTTCCTTATACCCGTGGTCCTGAAGAAAGCAGACCAACGAAAGAAATATTGAATGAAATAAAAAAATTGGCTGATTACAACTATAAAGAAATATTTTTATTAGGTCAAAATGTTAATTCTTATGGAAATGGAATAGAAAACCATGATAATTTTTTAACATTACTATCAAAGATCAATAAAATATCAGGTATTGAAAGGATCAGGTTTACCACATCCCATCCTAAAGACTTTAATCTGGATTTGATTAAAGTAATCAAAGATGGTAACAAGATATGCGAACATATCCATTTACCTATACAGTCTGGTTCGGATAAAATACTAAAAAAGATGAACAGGAAATACGATATGAAACAATACTATAATATCGTACATTATATTAGAAAATATATGCCAGATGCCAGTATCACCACAGATGCAATGGTAGGATTTCCCGGAGAAACAGAAGGGGACTTTGAAGATACACTCCAGGCATTTAAAAATATTCAATTTGACTCAGCTTATACGTTTATCTACTCCAATAGAGAAACAACCTTAGCCTCTCTTTTTAGTGAACAGATTTCTCTTTCAATCAAGAAAAAACGTCTCTGGAGACTAATTGAACTGCAAAAAGATATATCAAACAATAAAAATCAATGCATAATAGGGAAGACCGTAGAAGTATTAGTAAAAAATAAATCTAAAAAAGGGGTTGAGCACCAATATTGGGGTAAAACGAGGACAAATAAAGTGGTTGTATTTTTAGAAAAATATAATGATGTCAGCAACGATAAATTTATTGGGCAGTTAGTAAATGTTAAAATACAAAGGGCAGATGCATATACATTATATGGAGAAATCGTTAATGCTAAAAGATAATAAGAATAATATTATTATACTTACCGGTCCGACCTGTAGCGGCAAGACTGAAATAGCTATCAAAATCGCTCAATATATCCCTGAAATTGAAATAATTTCCTCCGATTCAATGCAAATATATAAATATATGGATATAGGAACTGCAAAGCCAAATGGCGTTATTTTAGAGCATTATAAACACCATGGTATTGGTATTGTTGATCCCTCGCATAATTATGATGTGATGCAGTACACAAAATATGCCCATCAATGCATTACAGACATTCTTTCCCGTAGCAAAAAACCAATGATTGTCGGCGGAACCGGGCTTTATATCAAATCACTTATTAATCCTATTTTTGAAGGGCCTGGCAGGGATCAGAATATTCGCAGTCAATTGACAGAACTATTAGAGAAAAAAGGCAATGACTATTTGTTTGGCAGACTAAAGTTCCATGATCCTGAATATTCAAAAAAGATTAGCCCGAATGATACTAGAAGAGTTATCAGAGCACTGGAAGTATATTATTTAACTGGAAAGCCATTTTCTTATTTTCACCAAAGCGATGCTAATGATTATTCCAAACAACTAAAATATCATTACTATATCATTGGTCTTGCTATGAATAGAGAGAAACTGAATCAAAAAATAAATCATCGTGTTGATTTGATGATCAAAAAAGGTTTAATAGAAGAAACTGAAAAGTTACTAAAAAAATATGGTTATGAAAATACTAATGCAATGAAGGGTCTTGGTTATCAGCAGATTGTTTGCTATTTGCAGGGAAATATTTCCAGGGAAGAATCAATTGAAATGATTAAGAAAGAAACACGACGTTTTGCTAAAAGACAAATGAGCTGGTTTAAAAATCAAACAAAGGTAGATTGCTGGATTAATCTTGACGATTATAAAGATGTTGTAGAGTGTACAAAAAAGATAGTAGGTATAATGAAGAGTAAGGGATATTAGAAAAATGAGCAGTACTAATAAAGTAGGAAGCTTAATTAAGAAAGGATATTTATGTAATAAAGATAATAAAGGTCCGATAATATATCTTATGTAAAGTAAATAGAAGTGGTGGTCTATGGTATATAACGAACCAATTCATCAAGGGTTTTACGTTTTTTTATTCCAGGATTATCTGCTGGATAACCTATCGGTGTAAAAGCGATGGGTTCCATTTCCGAAGGAAGATCAAGGAATTTCCGGGCTGCAATCGGATCAAAAGCGCCAATCCAACAGGTACCGAGTCCCAAATCTGTTGCAGAAAGAATCACATGATCCATTACAATAGCTGAATCTACATCCGTATAATCCTTGCCATCTCTACGGACCCAATTCCCTCGGGGGATCCCACAAATTCCTATTACATAAGGAGCTTGAACAAACCATTCCTGGTAGTATATCTTTTTTAATTCATCTTTAAAACCGGTAGTTTTGATGACAAAAAGTTTGAAACTTTGTCTATTGGCTGCTGTGGGAGCCAGTCGTGCTGCCTCTAAAAGCTTATCTATTACATCAGGTGATACATCATCCGGCTTATAGGCCCGAACACTATATCTTTGCGCGATTAGTTCCTGAAATTCCATATTATATTACCTCCTCTGACCTACATCACATCCAAAACAGACTGTTTCTCCGTCTATTAATTGGGACATGGCCAATTTCTTTAATTCTTCTATTTTGAGATTCAGATAAAGAACTATTCTGCCTTCTTTCACATTACTTAAACCTCCCATTTCCATTTAGTTTTAAAACAATTTGTACTAACTTAGATTCTTATTAACAGTTTAGCTAAAAAAGTAATTATGTATAGCTTCTTTTATTCTTTTCTATAGCATACATTAATAATATTAATAATTAAATTTATTTATCTCTATTTATGTTATGGTAAAGAGATAGAAATTCTTCTACTTCTTGAAGTCGAGGCATAGAATTAGATGCCCCATATCGTGTACCAACAATCGTAGCTACAGCATTTGCAAAAGTAAGAATTTCTTCTAACCTTGATATTGAAAATTGCGGAATGTTTGCACATTTTAAAAATCCATATATGATTGCAGCCATAAAAGCATCTCCGCAACCAGTTGTTTCTTTCATTTTTATTTTATCAAAAGTAGGTACATGCATAAATTGTCCCTTGTAATAACTTAATACTCCACTCTTACCAAGGGTAACCAGGATTAAAAAAGAATTAATTTTATTCAATATTTTTCTTAAAGCCTCTTTGGCATCTGTGAAACCAGTAATATATTTTAAATCATCATCACTCATCTTTAAAATATCAACCATTTTAGATATCTTAAAAAACATATTTAAATAATTTTTTTTATCTTTTATTAAGGGTGGCCTTATATTGGGATCAAAGGAAGTAATAATTTTTTCTTTATGAAACATATGCAATAACTCTAAATAGGCATCTGAAGCAGGGTTTTTGAGTAAAGAAATTGAGCCAAAATGATAGATAGAATAATTTTTAGGATTAACCTCTTTTATTTCAGAAATAGTCAGCATTGTATCCGCTGCTTTTTCCCGATAGAATCTAAATTCTGGTTTACCTTCCCTATTTATTGCTACAAAAGCTAGTGTAGTTTTTAAGTCATTATCTCTTTTTAAACATTCAATATTTATTTTCTCTTTTATTATAGTATCCATTAGTCCGTGAGCAAACTCGTCTCCTCCTATTTTTGTTAGAAAAGACACTGGGATTCCTAATCTTCTCAAAGCAACAGCAACATTAAAAATAGATCCTCCGGGTCTTTTTTCAAATAAAATACTATGATCCAAACCTGTACCCGCTTCTTTTGAAATAAAATCAAGCAAGATTTCTCCTCCACATAGGACTGATTTCAATTTTTCGTTGCCTCCTCTATTGCTAAAAATTACTTTAAACAAATCCTAATTTAAAATTATATTTAATAGTCACTTACCTGCATATTTTAATAATGAAAAAATTAACTGTCTTTTCATAAAATTTATATCGATGTATTGTTATATATTTGTTAACCTTTTCTTCCTCTTGCAAGATTTTTCTACACTATTTTTGAATATCTTATTTTTCTTATATATTATTTATTATAAAGATTATATTTCATTCTACAAATATTTCAATAAGGCATGTAGCACAAACTCATTTAATTTCAGTGTCTAATCTTTAAATATCACATTTTTCCCTCTTCACATCTCTTGTTCACTTTGTAAGGTAATTTTATAAAATGGATAAAACTTTTTTAAAATTAGACATACTTATTAAGCCATTTAATTAAAAATTGAAAGACTTTTAGCTTCCAAAATATTCTCAGGGCAAAATCATTGAGAGCATCTTCCCCTACTTTGCCTAACATCAAGGTAGGAACATCCAATTCAGCCAGAGCGATAGCCTGATTGGCACCTTTTCCTCCTTGAAAGATACCGAAATCATTGCTAACGAGAGTTTCACCGGGTAATTCCCTGAATAGAATCCTTAGCCTCGCTATCCCAGTAAGGAGCACTTAATCCTACAAATGCTGGGACTAAAACTTATTTTTCCATGATAGACCTCGTTAATGCTATCAATCTCTTTTTCCTTACTGCCAGAGGACAACTGTCCCCTGGCAGATTTTGAATTTATTTTTCTTGATGAATTTGATGATGAATAAGCCATAATATCTGAACTGCCTCCGGTTTGAGAGAGTCCTCCTTAACCAAAAATCCTTTAGGCAATCGGAATAAATTTAGCAGGATCAGTAACTTTTGTTTTCTCTCTATTGAATCCCAACGAAATCGTAAGGGAATAATTTCCGCAGTGATAAACTGGCCTTTTTCAAACTCCTCTTTTTTTGAAATGCCATATTCCCCTAATAACAGTCCTCCATAGTCGCTATGATCCTTTAAAATAATGGCACCATTCATAAATTCCTGGGACTGGGAAGTATACAGCGGCTCAGCAAAGATTTTTTTTAACTTTCCTTCTACTTGAATAAGATGCCCATGATAAGTTGAAAAATGAGAATACAATTCTTTAAAAGATAGTTTCTCTCCTGAACCTATTCTAAAATGCATTGCCTTACTAAATTCTCCCAATTGATCTTCAGCCTTAATCTCTACTTGATGATAACCCGGTTCTAAAAAAATATTGATATCTCTTCTTTCGCTAACCACAAACCAGTTATCATGATTCTCAATGATCATGGGAATCCATTTCCCCTGGTTTATTTGATATTCGGCACCGATCAAGGGAGCATTCTCTGTATAAATAAGAGCCATAACATTCCATATTTGTGAAGTCATGGGTTTCGGTTCAACAAATTCAATCTGGCGATCTTGACCAATTTCACGATAAAAACTATTAATTTTATTTCCATTAACCTGGAAAATGCGATACCCTCCTAATCGTCCATCAGAACCTTCCCCTTTCCACCACTCTCCACACAAGGCACTGGTCACTTGTTCCAAGACCTCCTCATGCTCCAGCAACACGTCAAAATGCCAATGTCCTGAAAATAATCTTACCTGTCTGTTTCCAAATAAATGAAGAATATCCTCTTTATTCTTCCAGGTATTGATCGGCTCATGAAAAAACACTAATAATGGTATACTATCATCATAGAAGGAGAGGTCTTTTTTTAACCATAATATCTGCTCTTCCGATATTTCGAAATACTGACTCTCTCCATCGAATTGATTGGGATCCAGGACAATGCAATGAAAATTCCCCCAATCAAAGGAATAGTATTCTGGGCCGAAATAACTGTAATATAACCATTTATTGTATCCCTCTTGCGCACTGACATCCCCTTGGTAATATATACCGGCTATATCATGATTCCCGATGGTGTGAAAGGTAGGCATATTTAACTTGTTAATCAAACTGACATACCGATTAAACCATCTCCTGGTTTGATCAATAGGATGTTTATCTCCTTCATAGACCATGTCTCCAGTAACCATCATAAAGTCAGGTGCAATATGATTAATCTCATCAACTGCATTTCTAATCATTCGATTATGGTTTTCATCCAAATCGGTGTGTGGATCAGTCAAATGAATAAAAGTAAAATGTTCCCTATTTTTCCCCCGGTCCTCTTCTAACCCAAAATTCATATTCGGGGCAGAAATAATATGATACCAGGATGTGGTCATTTTAAAATCATTTGGTATGGTTAAAAAAACAAAGGTACCATTTTTAGTAAGTTCATAATATCCCTGCCTATCCGTCAGAGTAATATCCAATCCATTAGAGACCTGGATGTCTGCCATACCCTCCTCGCCTTTTTCCCTTCTTCCATTCTCGTTAAGATCCCAAAATACCATTCCTCTAATCTTTTTATCCCGGTCAAAATCTGGTAATTTCTTACCCAACTCCAGAAGATAAATATTACATCCATTTTGAATTTCTTTTTCATTTAAAATAGGTTCAGTCGAAACACGAACAGTGACACCCTGGGGATTGATAATTCGATAGATCGCAGCATTAATTTCCACATCAAGTTGAAAGAAAAATAGATTCAACAAAATGATTAACACAATAAGATAAAAAATGTTCCTCTTTATCATATAGACTACCTTCTGTCTAAAAAATGATTAAATTTATCATATACTCTATTATTTATTGCAGTTAATTTAACAGGTTAGCGGTTCTTTAATTCATTTAAGGGAAAATGACATTTCACCAAATGTCCTTTGCTTATTTCTCTCATTTCAGGTTCTTCCTTTACACATATATCTTTCATATAAGGACATCTGGTGTGGAATCTGCAACCATGGGGCGGATCTATAGGACTCGGAATTTCACCTTTGGGTAAGACTTTTTTCTTTTTCTTTCTTGGATCAGGATTGGGAATTGAATTCAGAAGAATTAATGTGTATGGATGCATAGGAGATAAAAATAGATCATTTTTCGATCCTATTTCCAAAATCTGACCAAGATACATCACTGCTACATAATCTGCCATATAATCAATAACAGCCAAATCATGAGTAATAAAAAGATAAGTTAAGGAAAATTCATGCCTCAGGCTTTTTAACATTTTTAAAATAACTGCCTGTACCGAAACATCAAGAGCAGATGTGGGTTCATCTAACACCAAGAATTCCGGTTTTAAAACAAGAGCCCTGGCTACGGCAATACGTTGGCGTTGACCCCCGCTGAATTCATGAGCATAGCGGAACATATGCTCTTCCCGTAAACCAACTTGTTCAAGAATATCTTTTACCCTTTGATAGTTTTCTTCTGATGAAAGTTTAAAATGAATCTGCAAACCTTCTCCTATAATAGTTTTTACCAGCTTTCTGGGATGAAGTGAATTATAAGGATCTTGAGAAACAATCTGCATTTTCCGACGAAAGATTCGAAGTTCTCTTGCGTTAAGAGAGGTAATATCTACGGAAAGATATTTAATAACACCCGAGGTAGGTTCTATTAGTCGAAGGATGGTTCGCCCTATAGTGGTTTTCCCGGAACCGGATTCACCAACAATTCCAAAGATACTATTTTTAGGAATATGGAAAGAAATGTCATCCACTGCTTTCACATACTTGGGGGAACATAGCAAACTCTGTTTAATGGCAAAATATTTTATAAGATGCTCAACCGATATTAAATTTTTTGTTTCCTCATTTACTTGAACTATTTGCATTTATCGATCTTCCTTTCCATATAAATAACAGGCAACATAATGATCGGATTTAATTTTTATGAGCGGTGGAAAATTTTTTTGACAGATTTTCATAGCCTGCTTACATCTGGGATGGAAACGACAACCGGAAGGCGGGTCAACTAAATCCGGTACTACTCCCGGTATACTCTGAAGTTCATCTGTCCTGCCAATTTTCGGAACTGCCTTTAAAAGACCCTTGGTATAAGGATGATGAGGATTTTCAAAAATATCTGTTGTCCTTGCATATTCAACCATGTTTCCTGCATACATGACCGCCATCTTGTCACAAAATTCTGCTGCAACTCCCATATCATGAGTAATTAATATCACTGTATTACCAAATTTCTTCACTAATTCATCAAGAAGATCCAGTATCTGGGCTTGTATAGTTACATCAAGGGCAGAAGTCGGTTCATCTGCTATAAGCAGTTTGGGATTTGAAGACAAAGCCATGGCTATCATCACTCTTTGCGCCATTCCTCCGCTTAACTCATGAGGATAAAGATTGATGGTTCTTTCCCAATCAAGGCCGGCAATTTCCAACATTCTTCTAACTTCTGTATATACTTCCTTTCCTATCTTTATATTCTTTACCTTAGCAATGCTTTCTGCTATCTGAAATCCTACTTTCATTACCGGGTTCAGAGCCGCATTTGGTTCTTGAAAGATCATTGATATCTCTTTGCCTCGAATATTCATCAATGCATTTTCTTTCATAGAAGTCAACAATTTATCTTCAAACAAGATACCTCCTTCAATGATTTCACCAGGTTGTTCAATTAAGCCCATAATGGATAATGCCGTTACTGATTTACCGCATCCCGTCTCCCCAACAATGCCAAGCCTTTCACCCTTGTTCATCCATAGCTCTACACCGTTTAATGCTTTGATAATTCCGCGATAAGTATAAAAAACTACCTTAAGATTATTAATGTCTAAAAGATTCCCTCTCGCTTTTTGCACCCCTTACCTCCTAAGCCTTGGGTCTGATATGTCTCTAATGCCATCACCTAAAAGATTAAAACCCAAAACAACAAAAGCTATGGCAATCCCTGGAAAAGTAGTTATCCACCACTGGTCTACAAGATAATTTCGTCCATCACTGACAATAGCTCCCCATTCCGGCGTTGGAGGTTGTGCTCCGAGACCAAGAAATCCAAGGCCTGCCGCCGTAAGAATAATAGTTCCCATTCGTAAAGTCAGTTGAACGATTACGGGAGATATGGACATAGGTAAAACATGGAAAACAATGATTCTCAAATCATTCGCACCTATTGCTCTTATTGCCTCAATATAGGGTTGGGACTTTACTTTCATTGCTTCTGCCCTTCCAAGTCTTGCATACACTGTCCAATCAACCAATGATATGGCTATCATCGTATTGGTCAGATTTGGTCCCAGGACTGCAGTTAAAATCATTGCTAAAACTAATCTTGGAAAAGCTAAAAACATATCGGTTATTCTCATTAAAATTTCGTCAACGGCTCCGCCGAAATAACCGGCAGTAATACCAACAATAATGCCAATCATCACACTGATAATTGACACGATAAAGATAATCCACAACTCAACCCTTGCACCATAAACTACCCGGGAAAAAATGTCCCTTCCATATTGGTCTGTACCAAAAATATGCTGAGAACTAGGAGGAAGTAACCTTTCTCCCATAGACTGTTCAGTCGGACCATAGGGGGCTAATAAAGGAGCAAAGATTGCTATAGCTAAAAACATAAAAATAATTATAGTTCCAATCATGGCAAGAGGCGTGCTTTTCCATAGATAATAGGTATGTTTCCAGTCTTCAATAATGGGCTTCCTTTGCTTAAATAACAATCTTATTTTTTCTTTTTGCCCTGTATTGTTTGTAGTATTAAACAATTTTCCTTATTCCCCCTTTATACTCTCATCCTTGGGTCGAGAGCGGCATAAGAAATATCAACCACCAAATTGGCAAGAGAATACACAAATGCAATAAACAACGTCCCCCCGGTTACTGCCGGATAATCCAATACCAGCAAAGCATTAACGATATATCTACCCAGGCCAGGCCAGCTAAAAATTGTTTCCGTAAGCACAGCACCACTTAAAAGACTCCCTAAAGAAATACCTATAATAGTTACAACTGGTATCAAGGAATTCTTAAGAGCATGACGATAAATGACTACCTTTTTTGAAAGACCTTTGGATTTGGCGGTTCTTATAAAATCTTGTCTTAGTATATCCAGCATACTTGCTCTCATTATTCTTGCTATTGATGCTGCTGAAGCATAACCAAGAACAAAGGCAGGAAGTATGATATGTCTAAGCCCATCCCAAAAAGCAGTCCAATCTCTAGTAAGAATCGAGTCCAGAAGCACAAGTCCGGTAATACGAGCAGGAAAGATGAACAAATCATTCCTGCCTCCCCCCGGAAGCCAATCAAGATGATAATAAAATACCAACAATAGCAACAAACCGAGCCAGAAAACCGGCATTGAAACACCTAATATTGAGAAAACTCTTGAAAAATGATCAATCGGCTTATTCCGGTGAATGGCAGAAAATATGCCCAGAACTACCCCAACGAATACCGCAAAAAGCATGGAAGCAATTGCTAATTCAATCGTAGCCGGGAAATAGTTGATTATATCTTTTAAGACCGGTCGATTTGATTTGAGAGATACTCCAAAATCTGCATGAAGTATGCCCTTTATATAATCAACGAACTGTAATGTTATCGGCTTATCCAAACCAAGGTGACGTCTCATTTCATCAACCCGTTCGATGGGGGCATTTCCACCCAATATAGCGCCAACCGGGTCTGCAGGGATGACACGAGTGATAAAAAAAACAATGGTCGCTACTCCAAACATAACAATAACCATTAAAAATATTCTTCTTATAATATAACTTTCCAGTTTCATTACATATTTTCCTTCATTTACTTAGATCATTATAAATCAATCATGTTTTCTAAAATAATAGCGGTTTTAGGGTAGAAAATCATCTCAAAAATATCAGAATGTGAATCCTAAACTAAAACCGCTATTCATCTTCATAGGAAAACTACAATCTTTTCTCTTAAAAGTTCAATCTTTAAGAATTGTCATTTAGAAACTTCTGTAAGATCGAAGTGCACAGAATAACCTTCGGCAGCTTTATCATAATTTTTTACTTCATTTCTTACTGCCCAGAATTCGATGGGTTGATACATCATGGCAAATGGACCATATATATGCCAATAATTTGTAAGGTCCTGATACATCTGAAAACGTCTATCTTCATTTATTTCCTTAGCTGCAGCTTCAGTAAGATCAGCGGCGTAATCATCGTACCATACACATCTCCAGGCAAGTTGCTGCACCCGATAATTAGCAAAAGGATTAGCAAGAGCATCAGCATCCGGGTAATCAACTCCCCAGCCAGCAATGATCATTTGTAATCCTTGTTCCCTGAATTTCGCATACATTTGTGATGCCTGCATCAGATTTATCTCAGCCCTTATCCCTATTTTGGCAAGATTTTCCTGAACAACTACGGCTTCAGTTTTCCGTCGTTCCGTGGTATTTGTCACTAATTCTACGTCAAATCCATCAGCATATCCTGCTTCAGCCATAAGTTCTTTAGCTTTTTCTATATCCTGGTAATAAGGATTATTTTCAACATAACTAAAGTATCCTACAGGAAGAAATTGCTGATTATTGATGGCAAAACCGGCCATTACTTGATTGATTATTGCATCATAGTCTATGGCGTATTTTACTGCTTGTCTTACTCTGACATCCTGAAAAGGTCCCCAACCGGCATTCATACCAACATACTCATCGCTTTGTCCGGGAGTTGTTACAACGGAAATATCGGGGGAATCTTTTAAGGAATTCGCCTGCTCAGCAGTCAAGTCCCAGGCTATATCGATATCTCCTTTTTGCAGCATCAAAAGCTGGTCGGTAGGTTCGGGAATATCCTGGATGATAACAGTCTTGATCTCAGGTGCTCCTCCCCAATAATTCTCATTGGCTCTAAGTACTACCTTTATCTTTCGGTCCCATTCCTCAAGTACATATGGACCTGCACCTGCACTATGATCGGTAAGCCATTGTTGTCCCATATCTCCATCTACTTCATGTTCCTGTACTACCGTTGGGTTTAGAATACCACCCAGGGTATCACCCAAGATGGTAAGTACCACATTCGAAGGGGCACCATTGGTGACTACTTTTACTGTATAATCATCAGGTGCACTAATACTGTCCTCAGTCAATCCCAATACGTCAGAAAATAACCAACAAGGGGATTTTTCAAGCTTCAATACTCTTTGGATAGAATAAACAACCGCATCTGATTTTAACGGATCTCCATTGGCAAAGACTGATCCTTCACGTAAATGAAATGTCCATGTTTTGCCATCCGGATCAATTTCCCAACTTTCGGCAAGCTCTGGAACAGGCACAAAATTTCCATCCTCCATTTTAACCCTTACCAGTGATGCATACATATTTTTGACCATTGCATTGGGTAAAACTTCAAAAGAAACTCCGGGATCACAGGTAATAAATATTTCTGTATTTGCTCCGATAACTAAAACATCCTCCGGGGTAGCTGCATAATTCATGCTGGCCAAAGAAAGAAACAATAGAATTAAAATTATCCATAGAACCATTCTTTTTAACATAATAGACACTCCTTTAGAAATTTTAATGTTCTTAAAAAAAATTCTTAATTTTTCCTTAGGCATCACCTCTTTAAAATTTTCGAATTCCAGTTAACCTTATTATTCCACCACCTCCTTAAAAATATTATAATCAATGATTACAGAAAATTATACAAACTTTTGAGCACTTGTAAAGGCCTCCAAATAGCTTTTTTCTTCCCTCATAAGCCATTGGTGTACTTCTGAAATAAAAACCCCATGAACGGTTACAGGTTTTAAACTTCCAACTTTACTTTTTATCCCATATCCGGAACCTGAGTGAATAACATAATGATTATTCCCCTCCTTACCCAAATACATGACCACATGTCCTTTCAAATAAATGGGATCACCAGGCTGTAATTTATCTAATATGCTTTCTCTTTTTTGAATGGAACCTCTAAATTCAATCGATTTTCCCACTGTCCCCTCCTCCTGCATCCAGGTATAAGTGGGAATCAAAATATTCATAGTTTTGTAAACACTCATAATAAATTGTGAGCAATCTCTTCTTTTAAACATACCGTTCCATCCATATCTTTCGCCTAGCATTTTGAATGCTTGATAAATGATATTTCTTCTGGTATAAGGAAGATAGCCTTCATAGATATCATTGGAGCGAGCAATTAAAGCCAATCTAAATTCTACAAATCCTTCTTTATCTCTAATTGGAATCTTTACGACATAACAACCATGGGGAGATTGAGCATGTAAATTATTAGCAGGAATTGATTCCGGAATCTCATCAAACTCAATTAAAGGAATCTTATCCCCCATTTGAAACAAAATATTGGATATTTCCTTAATGAATGGATTGGGTTCTGTCCAAATTTTACTTCCGGTTACCATTAAAAATTTATCTGAATTTTTATAATGAAATACTTCTTTTTTGTTTTTTGCCAGAGCGACGCTTTCTCTTTTTACCCATCCTTTACCAATCATGCTTTGGATATAATACCACTTCCCATTTTTGCTTTGATGCAGAATTACTACTAAGCTTCCCATTGGTAGAGTTGCCAGCTGAAAAAGATCAAAATCGATAGCCCTTGGTTCTTTAGCAAATACAGTATCTGTTGGAAAAGCTCTTATATCTTCTCTCTTTACGACCATCCCCCATTCTATTTGTATTTCATTAGGTATTCCCTCAAAATTAGATTGATTAACAACTTCTTTCCTAAACATGTTTGTTATTTTTTTAGCATTGATATCATAGCAAGATTTTCTGGGAAATACTTCTTCAGAAGAATGGGTTTTCATAGCATGTAATAATGCTTCTCTCGTCATTATCTCAGGATATGTTTCTAAATCATATAACCATTCCTCAAATCCTTTGAATTTCATTTTTCTAAAGGTTTTTTTGTTGAACTCTATTATCTCTTTATCATTTAAAAGCAGTTTTTCTGCATCCTCAATTTTCCCTACCCAGTACTCCTTTTTTAACATAAAACTTTTCACTTTTGGAGCACATACGGGTGGTTGCATTGCTTTTTTCATTATTCCCCAAATTCTTCTTAATTTACATTAAATGGATCATCTCTTGATTTTATTCTTTTTCGAAAAGCCCAAATTTCATGATTTTTTCATCTTCCATCAATATCTTGCCTTTCGCAATTACATGTTTTATTTGAAGAGAATTCTTATCTAGAATTAGGAGATCCGCATCTTTTCCTTCTTTGATTTCTCCCTTTTGGTCTAATCTTAGGTGTTTGGCAATATTGGTAGATGTTACCCGAATTGCCTCTTCTATCGATAGTTGTTCTTTTTTTATGATATCCACAAATTCTTTGTGTAAAGATGAAACTGAAGCAACCGTCATGCCAGTCAATTCTTTTTTTTCATTCCATTTGGGTATACTTCCGTTTCCATCAGTACTCATGGTAATTCTTTCGATCGAAACACCATTCTCAAGTAATCTTTTTACAGCTCTACTCGGTTTTATTCTTTCAGTTAATTCATGTTCTTGGATAGCCCCGGTCGTTAAATCTATATATCCTCCCATTTTCCCAAACTTGATATCATTTTTCAGTGTTTCTTCATCTCTTCCTAAATGAGTTGGGGCAAACTGTTCTATGGGTATATCGGTGTTTTTTATGATCTCAAACAAGTAGCTTAAACCTGCTTTTTCACTTCCCATATGGATGTGAACGATACCTGCTTTCCCGGCCAGAATGCCGCCAGTTCTGGCTTCAGAAACCACTTTTATAAATTCCTCTATCGTGGGATGGGAAGCCCGATGGTCCGACAAGGCTATTTTAACACCAATGACTTTATCAATTAACATGATGTCAGATAAGATGCTATCGGTGATGGTTGGTGAAGGATATTGATATGCTCCGGTATAGATCCAGGTAGTGATCCCTTCTTGTTCTAATGCCCTGGCCTTCATTAAGAGACCTTTTAAGGATCTGGCAAATCCGTCGGTACCTAACAACCCTACGACTGAGGTTATACCTGCTTTTACAAATTCGCTAAATTGAACGGGGGAAGTCCGATACTGGGGTCCACCCTCTCCACCGGCACCATTAATATGGACATGTTGGTCAATATAGCCGGGAATGATGATGCCTTCAGAAGCATCGATAATTTTAATATTGTTGTCAATTACATTTAATGTTGAGGTTAAAATGTTTTGGTCAACAAAAAAGATGGTGCCATTGATGACCAATAGATCTTTCCCCCCCTTATACTCAGGGGCATAGACATTTCCTTTTTTTATTAATACAATACTCATTTGATCTCCATATTTTCATTATCTGTATTTTTTAATTTGCTTATTTCTATTTTAAAAAAAATCTCAAATATTATACATGTATTTATTCCTGAATAAATACATAAAGATTTACAATGATATTTTCAATTCACCACTTTTTATTAGTCATTTTTTTCTATGCTCTTCTTCACTTGATCCCTTACCCATCTGTTAAAGAATTCTTGCCAGGATAGGCAAGGGGGATTCTTCCCCCTGAGAACCCCTGAGATACTTTTTTGCTTACGTTATATGCAATGCTATGCTCTAGCTTAAAACCTAACTTAGCATATATTTGGGCCTTATTTAAGAAACGATTAGCTTATCGTATTGAATGAATTAAAATTCTGATACGATAAGCAGTATTGTCTCTATTGTAGGATTTTCAGGTAAAAAATATTTCAGTTATTTCATCTTTATCTTTATGGCAGCATAGGGTTTGATCGATTTTATGCCCTACTACCGGCTAAAGGAAAACATTCGTAATACCTCAAAATAGTTTTCTGATTCAAAAACTATATTAGTGGAAGATATTTGCCTCACACCGGGATAAAAAGATATTTTAAATGCCTGTGCATGATCTTTAAATGATAATTCCATTTTAAAATGTTTGGGCAAATCTATTTTACATTTATTAATATCTTCTCTTAAAGCCGATTCTACACCTTCTTTAATCTTCTTAATAGCCAACCGAGGATGAATACTAATCACCGAATTACCATTACCTTTATTTACTGCCACAGTACAAATATTCTTATTAATGATATGAGCTTCTTTACAAATTCCTTCATCACCACTAAGAAAAACTAAAGGTACACCGACAGTTGCAGCAGCATAACCAAAAATTAAGAATTCACTGGCTAATTTTTCATTTAATTTAATATAATTATAAGTCACCGAGCTCATCGTATGAGACATAGGATTGGCACCTGAACTACCACAAGAATGGTAACCAATAAAGATTAGGGCATCAAAGGATTCATCTAATCCCTGAACCATTGAAAATGGATGTCCACTCCATCCCCGAATCAATCTAATATTTTGGGGAAGGTCATCTGCTATAATATTTCTTCCGCTACCATGAGCATCTTTTATAAAAATATCCTCAGCTCCCCCATTTATTGCCCCTTCACAGGCAGCCTTTACTTCCTCGGTCATTTGCTTGCTATATTTTTGATAATCAGGTTTTGTTTTATTCGCTTCATCCCAATTGGCGATACCGGTAATTCCTTCAATATCCGCACTAATATATACTTTCATAGAAATACTTCTCTTTTCATAAATACTAAGCTAAAGATCCCATCGGATCCCAGGGTTCCAATTCTACCGGAGTTTTTTCTAAGGCGGCCAGAAATTCCTCAGAAAGATATTTTTTATTCACGACTATTTGATACAGGAATTGATCAAACCATTTATCGCTCATGACAAAAAATCCCTCTTTACCATTTTCTTTCCCCCAGCTATTTTCTACTTTCCATCTATTCGGACCATCCTCTAAAATATTTACTCCTGTAAAAACCATGGCATGGGTAAGACAACTGTCTCCATAATTTAGTCTATCTGCTTTGGATAAATGGAAGGAAGTATCTAAGATTTCTTCATAATGATAAAGGTCTGAATCCAGAATCCCGGACTTTCTATCTAACATCTGACCGACATCACATCCAAACCAGACTGTTTTTCCATCTTTTAATTGGGACATGGCCAATTTCTTTAATTCTTCTATTTTGAGATTCAGATAAAGAACTATTCTGCCTTCTTTCACATTCCCCAGATATTTTACGGTGTAAGTTTTACCGAAAGGTTTATCATTAGTAGGAGAGTTAATGATACTTATATAAGCACTGACTTTTACCGGAGAATATCTCTTATAAAATTCTAAGGGAGTAAGGTCTCTATCACGATAAAAATTATTTTCTTTATCTCTATATTCAAAATCAAAAACTTTGGGAGGTTCTCCAAAAAAATGACAAAGAAGAGCGTAAAATTCTTTGATCATCTCTTTTTTTCTAACTCTCAAATCCCCTTTTTCCTGCTCTTTTAAATCTTCCCGTAAAACTTTTGCATATTCCCTCAGTTTCAAATGTAAAATCTTATTCATCAAAAAAGAATCACTACTATGGTAAGATTCCGGCATAACATATTTAGGAATAATGCCATATTTCTCTACTAAATTCACAAACATATCCCATTGGCCGCCATCTATCATCGCATTATTTAAAATCCACATGACCAGACGACTATTTGTATTTTCTCTTCTTGTGTCAATAATAGATTCTAAAAAATAATTGGCTTTTTCTAATTTGTCCCAAAACATGAGATAAGCCTGGGAGAGCTCAAATCCTTCTTTTTTGCTTAAATCTAAATTTAGTTTTCGGGCCATAGCATAACGTATTTTATTTAGACCGGCAAACATCCAACATCTTCCGGATTTTTCTTGATTGGTGATCTTGCCGGTTTTTATCTCTTCCGAAAAAGTATGCTGCATATTAATGATTGAATCTCGATTTAGTGCGATACTGTTAATCCCATTTTTAATAATGGCATCACTTATTATTTTACTTCTTACGTTTTTAGAATAATGTTCGCTAAAATCTCTTAATAATTCCTTAGAAATAACTTCTTCCTTCATATTATTTCCTTCCTTCACTTTAAAAACAATTTGTATTTATATTGTACACCATTATGGATAAATTTTCAGTTAGCTATACATTTTTAATACTTTCTCTTTTGGAAATTTGATAATTTCTATTTGGTAATGACAATGAAAGGAATTTTCTGATATAGGGGCAAAGGTATTAGAAACCTACCAATTCTCCCGTTGTCATCCATAAATGGATGACAACACTTCAAATTGATAATGAACAACTCCTATCTGAACCAACGGATCTTTCTCTTAATTAGAATTAACATATATTTCCCAATTACTTAATAAAGAAGGCAATTCTGTAAACGGAGGTGGAATATAAGTTGCCTTATCAATTGGGCTTCCTGGTGTGCCTATATAGACTTGGCCTCTTCTCAGCTGGCCCCATTATTTTTATTTTTTCCTCTAACGGAATTCAGGAGAAATGTCTTTTTCTTTGTTTCCAATTTCCGAACTTTTTCTTCTGCTTCATATTGAAAGACATCATCTAAAGTTGCCGGGGTACTCTCTATACGAGAACATAAAACCGCAGGTTTTCTGATAAATTCTGAAAATTAATAAAATTTAGAAACCTAAAAACTTTAAATTCCCTGACTCAAAACTTATTTTTCAATTATAGACCCCATTGAACTTTCTGCACCCTATTGTAAATATCAAAATAAAAAAACCAACAACATAACGGAACCTAAATATATCGGTTGTCTAAAGATGTTGAATACACCCTCGGTAACAAACCTTGCTGTTCTTTCCTCTTTTCCAAAAATAAGCTGATGAGATTTCATAATTAGATAATTTCCTGTTATAAAAAATAATAAAAATATGGGAATTGCAATTACCAAGGGTAGAGATCCAATAATTTTGATAGAAAATTTTAATAAAAATATATCAATCATAATGGTTATAACTAAAGATAATAAAAAGGATGAGTTGCCCGATGTCAGTAATAAAATGTTCACCTGTATAAATTATCTCACAAATTTTATAAATTACGACAAATAAACTTTTTTGCCCCTCCCAGGGCATATTTCCAGTTTTGCTTTCCTATGAGGCGTATAATTGTCAATATAATTGTGCTAAAGCTACAGAAGCAATAACAGCCAAATCCAAACCTAATAGGCTATTGATTAAAACAAAAAACAACGGTGGAAATATAGCATCGAGAGTTTTACCGGAAATAACTAAATGAATCTCTTCTACAATTTCTTTTCTTTTGACCATCACTTATCTTTCTTCCATCATTGTTTGCTCTTGCTATCCTACTATGCTGTTACTCTATTCCAAAACTAAAACTGCAAAAAACTTTGTAAACCTTGTTTTGTTTGCTATTTTAGCATAATTTTGGATTCTTGGCCTGCATCTTATACACATATCAAATCAAAAAATGCCGGAGCAAATACTTTAGATAGGAACCCGCATTGATAGTTAAATCATTCTGAAATATTTATACCTATCAGGATGGGATAGAGTATGATAAAATAAATAAAAATTGTTTCTATTCTAAATCATGAAAAAGGAATCAATACATTTGGCAGAATTCAATAAATTAGAGCTTAGAAAAAAAATATCAGGTCTGCTTTCTGAACAAAAGTTGGCAACTCTTGCTACCCGGGATGAAAAAAATCCCTATAATACTCTTGTTGCCTTTACCTTTACAGAAGACCTTAAGTTTATTCTTTTTGCCACCGGGAAAGATACCAGGAAATATCAGAATATCCTGAGATATCCTTATGTTTCCCTGCTAATAGATAACCGTACAAATGATAATAAAGATTTCAAAGATGCCGTTGCCTTAACTATACTAGCAAAAGTAAAACAAAGTGAAAAGCAAACATATCTATATCTCTATCTCAATCGTTTCCCTGATTTGAAGGAGTTTCTGGAAAATCCTCAAACAGCCCTTGTTCTCCTGGAAATTCAGCAATATATTTATGTTTACAGATTTCAAGAAATATTAGAATTAAAAATGAAATAATCTGTTTCTATATCTTTATATACATATCGTTATCTTTTTCCACTATTTGGTAAGCAACAAGAGAGCGAGCCCATCCCAGGATTCTTGTTAATGAGCTGATGAATCTAGGCCAACGGGAAATCCATTCAACTAATTTTCCATTGGTGATGTCAAATTTAGAACCATGACAGGGACAGGTAAGTATATTTTCTTGCAAGATTCCTTGAGACAATTTGCATCCCAGATGAGTACATTTATTGCTGACAGCATAAAATTTTTCTTGATAATGTATCAATAAAATAGGAATCCCATTGACCTTAAATTCTTTCATTTTACCGGGTTGTAAACTTTTCGCTCCTTCAATTTTTTTAAGCATAATAGTCCTGTCCTCCTTTTTATCTTTATCCGATCCTATGCTCCTGGTGGATTAAATAGGAAGCACTTCTTCGTAGTTAATTGCGTCTTTAATTTGCTCTTCTTGCAATACTTCTATAGGCCGAAGATCAAGTAATATAAAATCATGGCTAACTTGATTTTGTTAAATTAATTGCTATGCTTATTGTGGAAAAACATGATTAATCTTTGAGTAATGATTGGTACTCTTCCGATTAGTGTAAACTTTCGTTACACATTGAGTAAACAATCTATTCTTTTCAATTCATTTAAAATTCTTATAAAATTATCGATAGGGAGGGCTTTTTCAACCCTCCCTATATCAACTATAAGGTAACAGTCGGGGGTATCATCACGGAATCAATCACATGAATGACTCCATTGCTG
>CAYSAA010000023.1:0-2243 GCA_964428905.1 uncultured Atribacterota bacterium | reverse complement strand
TCCTGGATATTGCTTTGCTGGAATATGGAAATCAATGAGCTGCCCTTATTAAGTGAGCAGATTCATATCGAGACCTGGATTTCGCAAACCAAAAGATGTTTTGCTTATCGAGAATTTATAATCAAAAACAAGCATAACCATATTATGGCAAAGGCATCATCCCAATGGATTTTTTATAATATTAACAAGAAAAAACCGGCAAAAATATTTCCAGAATTTTCAAACCAAGAAATAATAAAGCCGGAAAAGGTATGTCATCAATCAATTTTAGATTCTGCCATTTTTAACAAACCTTCCAGTAAAAACATAACAAATCATTTTATCATTCAAAAAAATGATATTGACATTTTGAATCATGTTCATAACTCTAAATATATCGAATGGGTGCTTCATGTAAAACCTGAAGAAATAAAGCTTCAATATCAATTAAACCAGCTTCAGGTTCTATATCATCATGAAATAAAGTATCCTGGAGAAGTAATGATAAAACAGAAAACCTTTCCCTTCAAAAAGAATGGTGAACTACTTATTTATGATGCCATATGGGATAAAGAAAACCAACGGTTATCTTCAGAGATTGCCACGAAGTGGCAACATATCCATTAGCAATTTTTCCATCTATCAATAATCAAAGCAATTCATAACTGCTGGTCATAACCGGTAGGGTTAGGTTTCCTAAAACGCGTTCTAACATAATACCATTTCTCTGAGGATAATTATGACCGTAACTTGCCCGAATAGCAGCCGTAATAAACTGGACAGCGCGGTCCAGGGCAATGGGTAGGCTATCTCCCTGTAACAGACTGCCGACAATAACACTGGTAAACACATCTCCGGTGCCGGGAAAATAAGCTGGAATATAATCGCATTTGACTTTCCAAAAACGACCATCATCCTGATTATAGGCTATGACATTGGTAATATTTTTGGTATCCATCGCCGGGACACTGGTGATGATTACCGTTTTCGGTCCCATATCTACCAGACGTCTGAGATATGACTTAATTAAATCATCATGAATCATTTCAACATCTGGTTCATCAAGCAAGAAAAGTACTTCAGTGTAATTTGGCGTAATTAAATCAGCTTTTTTAATATATTTACGCATTTCCTTAACCATGGCTTGATTCATCGAGGGATACAATGTACCACCATCGCCCATAACCGGATCAACGACCACCAGGGTATCCGCTCGTGCAAAATCATTGATAAAACGGGAAATAATATCTATCTGCTTGGTTGACCCTAAAAATCCGCTGTAAATACAATCAAAATCAATACCAATTTCTTTCCAATGAGCGATGTACTCCTCCATATGATCCGTCAGGTCAATAAATCGGTAATTCTTAAAACCACCTGTGTGTGTGGAAAGTACAGCCGTGGGCAGTGAACAAACCTGAATGCCCATGGTGGAAAGAATGGGAATCACTACTGCCAGAGAAACCCGGCCGAACCCCGATAAATCATGAATTGCGGCAACTCTTTGTATTGGTTTTTTCATTTTTTTCTCCTTCCAAAGGTAACTATTTACTTAGCAAGGTCTGAGTGATGATTCGTCACCCATGATTTGTATGTAAATCCATGTTAATATCATACATTAATATAACGCAATTTATTCTTTTATTTTTAGCATAGCATATTGACAAATTACTTGACAATAATTTTGTTAATCTTTACTATTAATATAAATTGAATAGTTCAAATAATAGGAAAGTAGGTATAGTCAGTCATTTAGAGAAAGGTATCTAAGGTGCAATTATCTGGTCTGACTTATACCCAAAATAGAGCCTTATTATCAATTATAAATAGGTTAGTTACCTCTAAAAACTGCCAATGAGTGGGATTAAAGAATGATTCATAATCATTCTTTTTCCAATCAGGGTGGCACCACGGGAAATTTATCTCGCCCCTCTTTTATGAATTCTTAATGATAAAGAGGTCGCGAGATTTTTTATTTTTGCCTGCTTGTTATAAAATATAATTAGAATTACACATAGGAGTCTATCATAAATGGACCAACTAAACTTAATCTGGCAAGGACTACCGTCCTTGTTGTCAGGTACACTGGTTACGATTACCTTAACCATATATTTCCTGACTTTGGGTTTCTTACTAGGAATTCTTTTAGCCCTGGGACGGGTTTATGGATCTCGTTTTCTGCAATTGCTAGTGATCAGGCCCTTTGAACGTTTTTTTAGGGCTGTCCCTGCTCTTGTCCTGTTATTTCTATTCTATTTTGGTTC
>CAYSAA010000022.1:0-4631 GCA_964428905.1 uncultured Atribacterota bacterium | reverse complement strand
TTAATCTTCTTCTTTTCCTGCAATTTAACAATATCAATTGCATAGACATTTTTAATATAAACATCAGGAATGAGCTTCCGGCACATTTTTTACCTCTATCGCAAAATAGTATCGTGTCGTGCGTATTGCGTATCGAGTCTACAATCAGTATACAGTATCGAAATACTGGTTACTTGATACTGTTTTGCTTTCAATTACTCCCACAGTATTTGACTACAGACTGCATACTCGATACTATATACTGTTTTATGGTTTATTCTCCAGATGCTCTTGATAAGTTCTGGTAAAGACGTGCTTGCCATCTTTGCCCAGCACAAAATACAGATAATCCTCTTCGGCCGGATTAACTGCCGCTAAAATAGAATCCAAACCGGGATTGCATATTGGTGCAGGGGGTAGTCCGGGATAAATATAGGTATTAAACGGGGACTCAATCTCCAGATCCAGCTGTGTTAATCTCTCTTGTGGTTTTTCCAGTAAATACTGAATCGTAGCACAGGATTGTAAGCGCATTCCTTCAGCCAGCCGATTATAAAATACCGATGCTATTTTTGGTTTATCTTCTTCTCCCTGGGCTTCCTTTTCAATAATGGAAGCCAGAATTATAACCTCATGAAAGTTAAGACCAAGCGGAAATTCCTGCTCAGGACTTACATGTTCAGAGACAATTTCCTCAAAGTTCTTCTTCATCAATTTGAGCACATTATCCGCACCAAAATTTTTAGGAAATTCGTAGGTATCCGGAAATAGATATCCTTCCTGATATTCATTATCTACCTGAATTAATTGCAAAAAATCGTCAAAAACTGCAATCTCTTTTTCTTCCAGCAAAAGGGCAATCTGCTTGGCTTGATACCCTTCCGGTATGGTCATCCGATAAAGCACTACTTTTCCCTTAACCAATTGGTCGATAATCTGAACAAGATTTTGGGAGGAACGAAAAACATATTCTCCTGATTGTAACTTTTCATCAATATACATAAACTTGGTCATTAATTGGAAAATGAAATTATACGGTCTGATAATTCCCTCTTCTTCCAGTAACTGTCTTATTTGGCTACTGTTGAATCCATAAGGTATATGCACTATTTTTTCTGTTGAGTCCACCGTATCCATGGGTATTAAAATCCAAGTGGCAGACAGGATAAGCAACAGGAAAGATAATGCTATGAGGAAAATGACAAGACTGAGTAATCTGTTTATCATATACCTCTAGTTCTTTCGGCACTTTTACGATCCAGGTAAGACTGTAAAATAATTACTGCAGAAAGTCGGTCAATGGCTTTTTTCCTTTTAACCCTAGTCTGGTCAGCCAGTAAAAGTACCTGCTCGGCACTTACTGTACTCAGTCTTTCATCCTCATAATCCACCGGCAATTCGCTGAGGTTCTTTATTTTTTGGGCAAACTCCTGTACTTTTCGTGCTTGTGGACCCAGGGTTCCATTCATGTTCATTGGTAAGCCAAAGACAAGTTTATCTACTTTCTTTTCCTTGATGACTTCCATAAGCTTATCACAAACCTCTGCAGGGTTTTTCAGTTGTATTGTTTTCATTCCCTGTGCGGTAATTCCTAAGGGATCGCTTAAAGCTAAACCGATTCTCCTTTCTCCCATGTCTATACCTAATATTTTCAAACGGTTTTTCTCCTTCCGGCAAATGAATCATTCTCTCACCATTATAATTTTTAATATTATAATAAGAGGAAAATAAAATCAATATAAAGCATCATCGTCAGGGAAGAACCTCATATCGTTTGATAGCCTATTTTTCTGACCATAATGTTAAAATAGCCTGAAACAACTTTTTATGGTTTCAATTGATTTAATTTAATGGGGATATACTGGTTAGAATTTATAGCTGAAGTATATTTTCCATATTTTGAAAGATGCTTATTAATTTTTCGGGATTAGTGCCGCCAGCCTGGGCAAAATGTTTTTTTCCGCCCCCCTGACCGTCAATGGCCCGGGCAAGTGGTGTAATGATTTTACCGGCATCATAGCCTTTGTTAATAAGATCATCAGTTATCATTACAATAATATTACTTTTGCCTTCTCCTAATTCAGTTGCCAGTATGATAATACCTGATTTTATCTTATCTTTAACTAAGTCCCCGGCTTCTCTTAAATCTTTCTTATCTTTGGTATCAATTATTGCTGAAACAACGTTTTGCTGATTAATAATTTTTTTGTTCTGAATCATTTCTTCTATTCGGTAGGGAAGCATCTTTTTCCATAGTAACCGGTGCTCGCGTTTCAGTGTTTCATTATCTGAGAGCAGTTGCTGAATTTTCTGTATCAACCTTTCCCGGGGAGTATCCAGCACTCTTTGCAGCTCCTGCAATTCAGCTTCCATTTCTTTGATAGTTTGCCAGGCTTTTCCCCTCGTAACCGCTTCAATTCTACGCAAACCGCTTCCGATTCCCTGTTCAGATACAATTTTAAATATACCAATTTTAGAAGTTTGATCCAGATGGGTTCCAGCACAAAGTTCCCGACTGAAACCGCCAATATCAATCATCCTGACTTCATCACCGTATTTTTCGCCGAATAGTGCAATGGCTCCTTTTTCCCTGGCTGTTTTATAATTAGTAACCTCTGTTTTAACCGGATAATTTTCTTGAATTTGCTGATTGACCATCTTTTCAATTTTATGCAGTTCTTCCCCTTGGAGGGCTTTATAATGATTATAATCAAATCGCAAGTGTTCAGCGGTAACTGAAGAACCGGATTGTTGTACATGATTTCCCAGAACTTCCCTCAAGGCATGATGCAGCAAATGGGTAGCTGTATGATTGGCTGCAATGGCAATCCTCTCCTGATCATCAATCTGTGCTTTGACCGCTTGATTTTTTTGGAAGGAACCTTTCTCCACGTGCACATCATGAACAATTACACCTTCCACGGGCATCTGGGTATCATATACTTTACCTATGGCAGATGTTTGATCAGTACTGACAATTTTTCCGCAATCTCCTTTTTGTCCGCCCTTCTCTGCATAGAAAGGTGTTTCTTTTAAGATAATTAATCCTTTTTGCCCGGCAATAAGTTGGTCTACCTGTTTATTATCCTGAATGAGTACTACGATTTCGGTATGGGAGGAAATCTGGTGATAACCATTAAAAATAGTTTCACCGTTATCTGAAAGTATTTGCCGGTAAATCCTGGTCTGTTCTTCCTTTTCTTCGCTATCGGTTTTTCCGGACCCCCAGGATTGACGTGAACGCTCTTGCTGTTCTGCCATGTATTTTTCATAATCTTCTTCGTCTGCCGATAATCCTCTTTCTGATAAAATATCTTTGGTAATTTCCAGTGGAAAGCCGTACGTATCATAAAGGGTAAAGGCCTCTTTTCCACTTAATATTTTTTGGTTACTCAGGTTAAGTTTGTTTATGTAGGTTTCCAGAATATTAAGACCGAGGCTGAGGGTTTCCTGAAAACGCTTTTCTTCGGTTAAAATAATTTCATAGATATTTTTTTCTTTTTCTCTCAACATCGGATAGGCTTGCTGCATTAGCTGAATAACCTGTGGTGCAATATCATATAAAAACGGTTCATTAATGCCCAGCACTTTTCCATAGCGAAACGCCCTTCTTAAAAGCATTCGTAAAACATACCCTCTGCCCTCATTGGAGGGTAATATACCGTCTGATATCATAAAAACTAATGCCCGTATATGATCTGAAATAACTTTTAAGGCAATATCCTCTCTTTGATTTTTCTGATAACTAATGCCGGCTTTTTCAGCAGTATATTGGATAATGGGCATGAATAAATCTGTTTCAAAATCTGAGGGAACCTTCTGTAAGACTGATGCTATCCTTTCCAATCCCAGTCCTGTATCAATGTTTTGATTGGGCAGGGGTTCCAGTGAGCCGTCTTCATTTCGATTAAATTGCATAAATACCAGGTTCCATAGTTCCAGATAGCGGTCATTAACTCCTACTCCGCCACCATTTTGAGAAGCCCTTTCCGGCCCCAGATCAATATAAATCTCAGAGCAGGGTCCGCAGGGACCTACCGGTCCAACTTTCCAAAAATTATCTTCTTCTCCCAATCGGACAATGCGATTTTCCGGTAGACCGATCATAGTATGCCACAAATTGAATGACTCATCATCATCTTTATAGACAGATACATGCAGTTTATCTTTGGGAAATCCAATGACTCCGGTAAAAAATTCCCAACCCCATTGGATAGCCTCTTTCTTGAAATAGTCACCAAAAGAAAAATTACCCAGCATTTCAAAAAAAGTGTGATGACGTGCAGTCCTTCCAACATTATTAATATCGTTGGTTCTAATGCATTTCTGGGAAGTGGTCGCTCTTTTCAGAGTTGATTTTTGTTGACCCAAAAAAATAGGTTTAAAAGGTACCATTCCGGCAATGGTAAACAGAATGGTAGGATCCTCGGGAACAAGTGATGCACTGGGAATAATCTGATGTCCTTTAGATTGGAAAAATTTCAAAAATTCCTCTCTGATTTGATGGCTACTCATTTTTCTCATACCGAAACTCCTTATACCGCTACTCGCAACACTTCCTCAATGGTCGTTATCCCTTCCAGGACCTTGGTTATACCACTATCCAGAAGGGTAAGCATACCATCTCTAATAGCTACTTCTTTAATTTCGTT
>CAYSAA010000021.1:0-2546 GCA_964428905.1 uncultured Atribacterota bacterium | reverse complement strand
AGCAAGATATCCATAACTTTCTTCATACCCGAATAAAAAATCATATTCACCACTTTCTTCAAATTCTTTAATTTTTTCGCCTATAAATTTAAATCCTGTTAAAGTGTTAAAAATTGTAGCACCGTATGACCTACCAATTTTTGCTCCTAAATCAGAAGTTACAATTGTCTTTATAATAGCATCTCTGGAATTAATATTATTTTTTGAACTAACGATATATTCCGTTAGCAATGCACCAATTTGATTCCCTGTTAATACCTGGTAATCTTTATTGCTCTTCTTAACGGCAACTCCTATACGATCACAATCCGGGTCAGTTCCCAAAACAATATCTGCATCAATCTCTATAGCTAAGTTAATTCCTTCTTTCAAGGCTTCTCTTTCTTCGGGATTTGGAGATTTAACTGTGGGGAAGTTTCCATCAGGCTTTATCTGGGACTTGACAAAATAAACATTCTGATAACCTAATAGTTCCAGGGCTTTCTTTATTGGTATTAATCCAGTACCATGAAGGGGAGTATAAACAATTCTAAAATCTTTAGCTTTAACAGCTGTGTCTTTTCTCAAAGAAAGATTAACTACTTTAGATAAGTAGGCCTCATCAACTTGCTTACCTATATAAACAAGTAACCTTTTAGCAATTGCTTCTTGTTCATCTGTTGTTCTTATATCACTGAACATATCTAGTTTCTTAATCTCTTCAGTTATTTTATTTGCCATATCTAAGGTAATCTGACCACCATCAGAATTATATACTTTATATCCATTATATTCAGAAGGATTATGACTTGCAGTAATAACAATACCTGCGCAACAGTTTAAATAACGGACTGAATAGGACAGCATTGGAGTTGGCCTTAGTGAATCAAAAAGATATGCCTTAAAATTGTTAGCTGCTAAGACAAGGGCAGCCTCTAAAGCAAAAATATCAGAATAATGGCGAGAATCATATGCAACAACAACACTTCTATTATCGCTATTTAAACTATTGGATATAAGATAATTTACTACTCCCTGAGTTGCTCTTCTAACTACATACTTATTGATTCGATTGGTTCCGGCTCCTATGATTCCCCTTAAACCACCCGTTCCAAATGATAATTCTCTGTAAAAACGTTCTTCTATCTCTTTGGGATTCTGCTGAATGTTCAATAGCTCTTGTTTCGTATTATAATCTACGACTGGACTTGATAACCATTTATGGAATTGATTCATATAATTCATTTTAATAAATCCTTCATTTCCTGCCATAATCATCATCAAATCTTACAATATCATCTTCTTCCAGATATTCCCCCATCTGAACTTCGATTATTTCTAATACCGTTTTACCTACATTCTCCAATCTATGCTTCTGCCCTACTCTTATATCAACACTTTCACTAGCATTCAGAACTCTTTCTTTATCATCTAAGGTTACCCTGGCTACCCCTTTTACCACCAACCAGTGTTCACCTCTATGATGATGCATCTGGTAACTCAGCTTTTTTCCGGGATTTACCTTTATTCTTTTTATTTTAAAGGCTTTATCCTCTTCATTTAAAACTTCATAACTGCCCCAGGGTCGAAAATCCTGTACATGATATTCTGTTCGCAGATCTTTTTTCTTTTTTAAATACTCAACAACCTCTTTTATTCTCTGGGACTGTCCTTTTTTACAAACCAAAAGAGCATCCCTTAAATCAATAATAATCAAATCATCAACTCCAACAGTAACCACTAATTTCCCATCTTCAGAATGCACTATATTATTACTGCTATTTCTCAATAAATGATTTTTCCCAACTATATTATTCTTTTCATCACATTCAAAAACCTCATAAAACGAATCAAAACTACCCAGGTCATTCCATCCTATATCAGCAGGAACTACTACAAATTTCTTGCTTTTCTCCAGTATTTCATAATCAATTTTAATATTTTCATCAATTTTATTAAAGGCTTCCTCCATATTTTTACTACCCTCAAAAGCCCTTGCAATTACAGGAGTAAACTTTTTTACCTCTTCAATAAATATCCGGCTATTAAACATAAAAATCCCACTATTCCAATAGTATCCTTTTTTTATATATTCTACTGTAGTTTGATAATCCGGGTTTTCCTTGAATTCTTCAACCGCGTAACCATACTCACCTTTGCTCTGCCCAGGATAAATATATCCATAACCAGTATGAGGTACGCTTGGCTTAATTCCGAAAGTAATTAATGACTCACTAGTCAAATACTCTGAAGATTTTATTAACTCTGCAAACTTATTACTTTTTTCAATCAAATGGTCTGAGGGATATACTACAATAGAATCATGCCTTCCGTTTCCCCTTTTTAAAATCTCATCAACCCCAGCATAAATGGCTGGAAGGGGATTTTTGGTTTCCGGTTCTACTAAGATATTTTTTTTCGGATAATCATATCCCAGCTTTTCAACTTCCCCAATCACCAAAAACTCGTAATTCTTATTGGTAACTACATAGATATCCTTTAAATCTACTAATAGTAAACTTCGTTTGAATGTATCCTGAAATAAAGAATGTTCCATATTTTGAAAT
>CAYSAA010000020.1:0-31827 GCA_964428905.1 uncultured Atribacterota bacterium | reverse complement strand
AAAAATATTCCCCACATAAAAACCAACGGGCTGAATTGACTCATCAATGCTAATGTTTTGGACATTTTATTTCGAAGATTCATAAACCGGCAACCTTGTTTGTCCTGCACCACATGTTCTACCTCATGGGCAACAATCCCCATTGAGGTAATAGAATTATGTTCGGCAATCTGTTCGGAAAGATGTAATGTTTTAGTTTGGGGATTATAATAATTTAGCATTGGCCTTTTTGTCTGAAGAATAGGAATATTTAAACCATGATGGGATAAAAAAGCCTCGGCAACCTCAGTTCCCTTTATCTTTTTTTTATTGGGTATTTTAAGATATTGATGATAACTTTGTTGAATTCGCCACTGAGCAAACCATCCCAGGAATACGGGAATAATCAAGAGTAAATAGATTGGATTAAAAGGCAACATCCTTTATCCTCTTTTTCATTAATATAATAATATTTTCAAAATTCTTAATATCCGGTTTTCATTTTAAAGTATATGATTATTTTTTAACAGTTAGAACCCTTTTATAGAAAAAAATAATCATAACAGCAACTATCATGACAATATATAATACGTGAAGAACGGGATTAGTCAAATCACTTCCCGAAAGTATGCCATGAATAGCCCCAAGAATAAAAGCAAGATAAAGTAAACTATGTATATATCTCCAATATTTTGCTATATTCTTTCTCAGTATTGCAGCAATTGTAGCAATATAAATCATATATAATGCCGGCCGACCAGCGTTAGCCAGAAAGGCATTCCAGGAACTAAAATCAGGAATAAATATACGGGTAGTACCAAAATCTATAGCCATAATGACAGGGTGTATACTAATTGATATTAAACCGATAATCGAAAATAAGTGATGAACCTTAAGATAGGCTACACCAAATATTTGCCTGCTTTGTCTGACTAACAAACTCAAAAGAATAGCAATAAAGAGGGAAGCAATACCGGTTAATCCGGTTATGCGGCGAAGTAATTGGAAAAAATTATCAAATCCATTAATAAAAACAATGATGATGGGAACCAAGTAGAGCAAGAGAATTAGAGTATAAAGAAGGTAACGATTTAGTTTTTCCCCATAGGTCTGTTTAGTATATTTTTCCAAAATAAATTCCTCCTTATAAATCCTATAAATTAACACTTACCCCAGGTTATCTACTTTTACGTTTACACCACATTATCAAAAAAATAGAAATATAAAATAACGAACAGTTATATTATCAAGCAAATACACTTGAATATTATGAAAAAAAACTATATCATTAGTAAGTTTTAGGCACAGATTGGTTAATAATTTTCATAGATATATTCGATAATAGCATTTTCGAAGTCTTTGGGATCATTCTCTTCTCCAAGAAAATTGTTTTCCATAAGACTGAAAACAACCTGTCTGTTCTTTTTGGTTTGTAATATCCCTGCCAACCCAGAAGCAGAAGGTAAGCTTCCGCTCTTTCCCCATAACTGGAAAGAAAATCTTCCTCTAATCGTTCCTTTTTCATCGGTACAGGCGAGGTATTCCAGTAACTCAGAACCATATTGTTTATAAATATTTGAAATGGCCATCACAATCTGTTCGGGAGTTAATAAATTATATTCAGAAAGTCCGCAACCATCCACAATAATATAATCCTCTCCCCATTGGATACCAAGTATTTCCTTAATCACCTCTGAAAGGGACGTTATTGCAAGATTAATGGTTAATACTTCATCTGGATTCTCAAACAACGGTAAAGTACGAAAAACGATTTCGGCACTCTGGTTGTCACTCATTTTCATCATATAAGACAATATTTGATCTATTGTATCAGAATAATAAATGGCTTTAACAGTAAACTCTTCTTCCAGCACTCCAACCCTGATATCTCCCTCAAACTGAACTCCTTGTTCGTATAACTCCTGACAGAATAGTTGTCCCCAGATTAAAGGCATTGTATTATAATAGGGAAGCTGTTTTTCCCTGACATTAAATCCTTTGACCATAAGGGCGCCGATAAGGGGATTCTGGTCATCCCACATCCACCCTCTGCCCAGGAATTCTTCAGGAAGAAACAGGGAATTATCCAGAACGATATCACCATCAATTTTATGAATACCATACTTTTTCACCAGGTCATTGGCAATCTGTCTGATAACCTCAGGGGATTGAGTTGGGTCACCACTACCTTTAATAAAGAGATTTCCTTTGATCTCTCCGGGAACAGCACTGGAAAAGTAAACAACAGTGGGATAACAATATTCCTGGCCAAGAATTTCCAGTCCGACTAAAAGTGTAAACAACTTTACCAAAGAGGCAGGAGTAAAAAGTCTATTATGATTATGTGAAAACAGGACCTCCTGTGTAGATAAATCCTGAACCAGGATCCCGGTAAAACCATTAAATTGCTTAATATCCTGCTGAATTGCTGGCTGACAAAATGCCAAGAGAGACATCAGACAAATAATTACAATAATTGCAAAAACATATAAAAAGATTTTTCTTTTCAACTAATTTTATTCCCCCTTGCTGCATTTTCTCCAGCAAGATAACCCGTACTCCAGCATTCCTGCAGATTATAACCACCAGAGGGTCCATCCAGATCCAAAATCTCACCGGCAAAATAGAGTTTGTTCATCCTTTTTGAAACCATAGTATCAGGGTTAATCTCTTTTAATGCTATCCCTCCACAGGTGATCACAGACCATTGATACCCCAATAATTGAGTTGGCGTCAGTTCAATTTCTTTGAAAAGATGGACCAATTGTTTTCTTTCCTCTCTCGAAATGTGATCCACTTTTTTCTCACTATCAATTCCAGAAAGTTTGACCATAACCTCTATGAATGAACTTGGAAGTAATTTTTTTAAAGCATTTTTAAACATTCTTCCCTTAAATTCCCGAAAATCTCGCTGGATCCTCTCATCTAATTTCCTGAAGTCCAAAGCAGGCTTTAAATCTAAGCGGAGCTTGACGTTTCCTTTTATTAATAGTTGGCCAATATTTTTACTCATGTCCATTACAATAGGCCCACTAATCCCAAAGTGGGTAAAAAGCATTTCTCCAAACTGTTCATCCCGTTTCTTACCATCTTGAAATAACTGCAGAGAGACATTCTTGAGGGTCAATCCCTGTAACCCTTGAACCCATTTTTCGGAGGTCTTCACCGGATTCAGTGCAGGTGATGGCTGGATGATGGAATGGCCAAATTTTTTTGCCCATCTGTAACCATCGCCTGTTGAACCAGTCTGTGGATACGACTTTCCTCCGGTACACAGGATGAGATTATCAGATAATATCTTCTGTTCAACAAGGATTATCTCAAATTTTTCCGGGTTATTATTAGACCTATTTATATCAACCACTCTGGAGTTGCAATATATTGTTACTTTTCCCTCATTTAAGTATTCAATTAATATTTTTAATACATCTTGTGCATCTCCCTGGTCAGGAAAAATGCGTTTACCTCGTTCTACTTTCCATTTTAATCCTCGGGATTGAAAAAATTCCAGTACATCAGAAACACCAAATCGTTCCAGAGCCCTATATAAGAAGCGACCTTTTTTACCAAAATTTTCAGCTATTTTATTTTTATCAAATTCATAATGGGTGAAATTACAGCGCCCTTTGCCGGTAATTAGCAATTTTTCTCCAAGACTACAATTTTTTTCGACTAAAACAGCCTTTGCTCCCATTTGGGCAGACCGACCAGCTGCCATCATACCAGCCGGCCCACCTCCTACTACTGCCACATCAAAATTGTTCATTTTTTTTACAGACATATGTACTTTCTTACCTAAAGACCAAAATAATAAAAGAATATCTTTATCACTAAAGATTATCTTTATTAATATAAAAACTCTACTAATTCCACCAATTGTATAATGGTAAACTGACAAACAACAAGATCCTATATTAATTTCGGTACTCTATTTATATTCTATAACATCTTATTTACAGCCTCTTATAGGTAAAACAGCTTTGCAGGCAGCATTAACAAGGGGATAAGCAATAGGTGATGAAGTCAGAGCAGGATGAGTACCCATTTGGAACGCAACAATGTCATTGGCAGTCATTCTATGAAGAATGCAGGCACCAATTACGTTAACCATCTCTCCCGTAGATCTGCCACCGGATACAGCTCCACCCAAAATGATTCCAGTATCTTTAGCAAAAATCAGTTTAACCTTCATCATTGTAGAATCAGGCATACCCCCGGGGTGAGTATCAGGAGCAGATGCTTCTCCAATGACAATCTCCATCCCATTTTCCCTGGCCACTCTTTCAGTAAGACCGGCCACCCCAAAAGCTCTACCATTAACATATGTCGCAAATACACTAATCACTCCATTTTTTCGATGGACCGACGAAAATAAATTAGCCCCGGCAATACGTGCTTCGGAGGTGGCTACTGAGGCAAGCATAATTGCTGAGGGTTTTCCATCAAAAAAAGAATCCCTGGTACAACAATCGCCACAGGCAAAAATATCCGGATCTGTATAAGTCCTCATCAAGGAATCAACTTTAATTCCTTTTCGATATCCCAACTCAATTCCGGCTTTTTCCGCTAACTGGCTGTTTGGGACACAGCCTATTCCCAGAATAACGATATCCGCTTCTAGTTTTTTCCCACTGGCTAATTCCACATATTCTACTTTTTCTTTCCCCCCAATTGAAATCACCTGTTCTTTTTTTAATATTTTTACACCAGTTTCTTCCAATCTTTTTTCGGCTTCATTACAAAACTCTTCATCCATTGCCAATTTCAAACAATAATCCAGCATCTCAACAACCGTGACACTTACACCTTTATTTTTTCTGCATTCATCTGCAAACTCAATACCAATAAAGCCTCCGCCAATAACAACAATATTTTTGGCTTGCCGCATTTTATTGAGTACCTTTTTCAGATAATCAAACTCTTTTCTTACTGCAAAGACATTCTCTTTGTCTATTCCCGGGATTTTAGGAACAATAGGCATGGAACCTGTAGCCAAAACCAGCTTGTCATATTGAATCGGTTCCTGACCTTTGAGCTGGACAATCTTATTATCTCGATCTACAGAAGTAGCCTCATCAGTAATCAGTTTGATTTCATTGCTTTCCAGTAGCCCATCAGGAATTACATTATTTTCTGGCCCATCAACAGTTCCAAAAATATAGGGAATCCCGCAGGGAATTAGAACAGTACCTTCTTTTCTCACCAGAACAACTTCTTTATCAGGGTAATGACGTCTGCAACTAATTCCAGCACTAATACCTGACATGCCACCCAGTATAACTACATCTGCTTTTTTCATAATCAATAGAATCCTCCTCTATTTAAATATATTGTAATTAGTATAATATAAGAAGGATTATTTTACAATTTACATTCCCTAAATTGTAAAATAATCCTTTATTACCAGATCTTATATCATTACATTTCCTAAGCTAAGCTCGGAAAAGAACACTTTCCTTGGTAAACAATTTGGCAGCTGCCAGCAAGGCAAACAAAGTAATAACAACATTGCTGATAAGGGTACTTAAGATGTGACCCCAATGAATGGTTCCCATCAATAGTTCCTTGAAAGTAAAACTATTGTTTAGAATGGGAACAAAAAACATTGGTTCAGTCAATTCCATTCCCTGACTTAAAGAAATCATACCCAAAAAAATAGCTCCCATATAAATCGGAGTGACATAGGTAGAGGCTTCTTTATTATTCCGCGCAAATATGCCAATCAATAGGAGTATTGCACTGGCTAATCCCACTAATGGTGCTAAAACCAGAAAGAAAAGAGGGAACAAAGAATAGGTAAGATGCACTTTTATCAGGGATAATTCACCCAAAGTATAAGCTGGAGTGAGGAAAGCAATACTAAGTCCTATCAGGCCAAGGATCATGCTGGTTGCAGAAATAGTCATGACAGAAAAATATTTCCCCATGACAATTTCTATCCGCCCCAGTTGACTGACCAACAATGTTGCGAGAGTTCCCCTCTCCTTTTCTCCGGCAGTAATATCCACGGCAGAATGCATAGCACCAATAAAAATAAGTATAATGATAATATAAGGCAAAATCATTCCCAGGATTGAGCCAATTTTTCTTTCCTCGGGCGCCACATCCATCCATTCTTCCTGAATCGGCCGGATATAATCAGAATTAATACCTATTCGTTCTAATCTTTCCCGGATCATCTGTTGCCGATAATTCTCAATGATTGTAGTCACTCTTTTTCTGGCTATCTGTGAATGTTGTATCGTAGAGTCATATTGAATAATAATGTTATGGGGAATTTCATGTTCTTCTTCTGTATAAAAGCTTTCCGGAATTTTTATCAATAAGAAAATTTTCCCTGTTTGTAACGCATCTTCTGCATTTTCACAAAAATTAACCAGATTTATTTTTTCATCTTGCCTCAATATCTCCATCAATTCAGGTGCATTCTCGCCACCCTTTATGGAAACAGCAGAAGGTAACGCCTCAGACTTTTCCTGTCCCATTAGTGTGAAATATCCAATTCCCAAAAAGAGAAGAGGATAAAAAATAAGAGGTATAATAATCATACTGATAAGAGTCCTGCGATCACGAATTGCTCCCAGCATTTCTTTACCATAAATCAGCCGAACATTTTTCCAACTCATAGGCTGCTCACTGTATCAATCAATTTAAAGAATATCTCTTCCATGTCTCCTACGGGAAAACGTTTTTTTAAATCTTCCAATGTACCCATCGAAAGCAGTTTACCCAGATGAATCACGGCAATTTCATCACATAATTTCTCTGCTTCATGCATCTGATGGGTTGAGAAAATAATACATTTTCCCTGTTTTTTAAATTCCCGAATATAATCAATGACAACTCTGGCCGTGATAACATCCAGTCCTACTGTGGGTTCATCAAGGATCAGCACGGGAGGATCGTGAATGATTGCCCTGGCAATGGATAATTTTTGCTTCATCCCAGTAGAAAGCTTGTCGACTCTAACATCCTGAAAATGATTCATTCCCAGAATATGAAAGATTTCAGTTATTCTCTTATCTATTTCCTGTTTAGTCAAGCCATTAATTCTCCCAAAAAAATGTACGGTTTCCCGGGGTGTAAAACGATCATATAATCCGGTTTCCCCTGAAAGGAAACCGATACTTTGCCTAACTTTATGAGCTGCCTTTACTACATTATATCCGCTAACTAGAACTTCCCCTGATGTTGGAGCCATCATAGTAGCCAGAATACGTAAAGTGGTAGTTTTCCCGGCTCCATTGGGTCCCAATAAACCGAATATCTGTCCTCTCTGACAATGAAAATTAATATTATTGACAGCGGTTATCTTGCCTCTTTTCTTATCTTGAAAAACTTTAGTCAGATGGTTTACCTGAATCACGAAATTGTTACCTTTCTAAAAAATATAATCATAGGAATTTAACTGAAAAATCCCCTAATTTTTTTTCTCAAAAAAACGGGGGGTAAGTATCCCTAAGGATTGCTCTGAAATTTACCTCAAAAAAGCAGATAATTAATGCAATGCCTTGTTAAAGACAGTATGGCCTTGCAATTTAAAAATCATAACATGTGCTTATACTTCAAAGCTTATAGTTGATGGTTCTTAAAAACTTTCTTCTTTTTTCGATATCTTCATCTTTTTCAATTCCTTTGGGAACAGAACCATCAATAACTCCCATAATACCCCGTCCCTGTTCTGTCTCAGCTACGATTACCTGCACCGAATTCGCCGTAGCACAGAATATGTGACAAACTTCTGGACATTGTTTAATAGCATTTAATATGTTAATAGGAAAGGCATTTTCGATAATTATGATAAAAGCATGACCTGCTCCAATCTCTTTTATATTGGAAATTGCCAATGATTTCAGTCTATTGTCATTTCCCTCAGCCCTTACCAGGCAGGGACCAGATGATTCATTAAAAGCTATACCAAATTTCATCCCTGGTACTGATGATACCATGATTTCATAAAGATCCTCAGCTGTCTTGATAAAATGGGTCTGCCCCAGGATTATGTTTGTTTCTTCCGGAAAGTCCAACTTTATTATTTTTATTTCCATATTTATTCTCCTTTTACTAACTTTAGTATTTTCTTGCTTTTATTTATATTCTACACATAAATAAAAGCAACTTCTACCCTAATTTAAGAAAATTACCATTCATTTCCATATAAAATCAGACAACGGGAAACAAAAATATATAAAATAATAAAAGATTAAAAATTCTAGAATTAAGGTTTCAAAAAAAACTATATTTTTATTATAATTTTAAATAGAATATTTTATAACATAGATATACATTTTGTTTTTTAGGCAATGTACTGTATAATTTTTAATTAATTACCACTAAAAGGAGTATAATAAAAAATAGTATTATGAACAGAGAAAATTCTTTCAAAGCAATTTTTTTTGATTTTGGTGGCACCCTGATGGATGCCGAAAGCGATAAAGTGGCTCATCTATATATGATGAAAGAAATAAAAAAACGTTACCAATTCTCTGCTTCGGAAGAACAATTGGTAAATTTTTATCAAACTCAGCTATTTAACCACGATATGACCTTAAGAGGCCATTCTCAGCACAGTAATGATCAATTTAAAAAACTACATTTCTATTCTGAAAATGCCTTTTGCTCCCTATTAAAAGAATGGAGCATAAAAAGGATAACCAATTCAGATATAAACTGGTTTAATAAAATCTACCTGGATAATCATCTAAAATATATAAAGTTAGTAGAAGGAACATGGGATGTTATTGGTTTGGTTAAAGAAAAAGGATATCACTGTGGAATTATCAGTGATATTGATGAGGACTATCAGATAAAGCAATTTCGAGCATTAAATCTGACTGATGTTTTCCATTCCATTACCACATCAGAGGAGGCCAAAAAGTACAAACCGGATCCCTATATTTTTACAATTGCTTTGAATAAAGCTGATTGTCAGGGCAAAGAAGCCTTGATGATTGGGGATTCCTATAGCAAGGATATTGCCGGTGGCAAGAATATGAAGATGACTACTATCTGGATTAACCGTTATCAAAGTCATACAGATCAAGCTGGTCTGGCAGATTATACGGTCAGCGAGTTGAAAGAAATTAGTCCAATATTGAATCATCTTCTTTAAATTTCTCATTTTTTTGAAATCAGGAGAAAATAAAACTAATTATGATTTCTAATGATAAAAAATTAAAAAAAACTATTACCATCATATTGACTTTCTTTGTTTTCTTGATAGGAACTTTTCCTGCAGTTCATTCGGAAGCTAATGCCAGAACGATCATTGTTACAGATGAATTAATTATTCCGATACTCACTTATCACAAATTCTGTATAGGTGAGAGTCCGGATGCCTATACAATCAATATTACTCGCTTTGAGCAACAGATGGATTATCTTAAGAAAAACGGCTATCAGGTTATTTCTGTTTCCCAACTGCTACAGTGTATGGAAAATAATGCCTACCCTGAAAAACCAGTTATTATTACTATTGATGACGGGTTTAGATCAGTTTATGATCTTGCCTTCCCGGTGTTAAAAGAATATTCTTTCCCCGCCACTCTCTTTTTGTATACTGATTTCATTGCTAATGGACCTAATCAGTTATCCTGGCAGAAAATCAGGGAAATGATAGATCAAGGCATAGAAATAGGATCTCATACTCTCAGCCATTGTAACTTACTTCAGATGAAAAAGAATGAATCTCAGATGGATTATTTAAAGAGAATAGATAAAGAAATGAATCTCTCCAAGGTAATTTTAGAAAGGAATACGGGTAGTTCAGTTACTTCTTTCGCCTATCCCTATGGTGTTTATAGTCAACAGATTAAAATGCTGGCAAAGCAAGCAGGTTATCAAGCTCTGCTCAATGTTAACAGTATGAATAATACTATACCTGTTGATGTTTATTCTCTTAATCGTCAGATTATCCCGGCTGGCTTTTCAATGAAACAATTCACTGCTCTTCTGCATGAAAAAACACTTAAGGTAAATAATATTTTCCCTGCCGATGGTACCGTGACCAGTAATCAGGGAATTAAAATCGGGGCTATATTTGATGACCCTCATATTCAGCCAGGTACATTATACTTTAGATTGAGTGGGTCCGGATTATTAGATTATACTTTTATCAATGAGTCACAGGAAATATCATTCACTCCGGTTGCACCTAAGCTACTTCAAAAACGCTCCTGGGTTGCTCAAATCACCGCTTTAGATAAAGAAAGCGGTTATAAGAGAAAGGTATCCTGGCTATTCACGGTCAAATAAGGTAAAATACCAATCCTCCTTACTCTGTCTTTAACTTCTAAAAATCATTAACAAAGAAATAGGCCACTTAAGATAGCCCATATGAAAAAGACAGTGATGCAAAAATCACCGTCTTTTTCATATCTTAATTTTTATTGTTTATTTTTTATATCACATTGATTCATATTTGCTTTAACATATAACAGAAGGTATAGGTAAAGAATCACTCAAACTTGGCATCCTTTAATTTTTCAACCATTTTGACAAAATCATCAACCCATTCCGCGTTAAAATTAATCCCTTTTTTGGTCTGAATATATTCATTTTTATCCTTAAGTTTCACATAGGTTCTGAGATCAACCCTTTGTGAACCTCTAAATTCCCCTACTGATAAAATAAGTCTCTTATTATCAGTTATATCGAGTTTGTCTATTTGTCTCATAAATTATTTCCTACCTTTTCTGGTGTCCTTTAATCTTTTAATCTCCATCAAGCATTCCGTCTCTGCCAGCAAGATAATAAGAATCAACTGTAATTATTTTTGTATCAGGATATTCTTTTTCAATCTTCTCCTTAGCTTCCCGAAAATCAGATGAAATAATGATTTTTAGCGATTGAATATGCTCAGCATATTTTAGAACATTTTCATGTGGTTGTGCAGAGGTAATCAAAAAACATTTCTTTAGGTCATGCTTTTCCATATATTTCTCAATACCTTGCAGTAGAACAATTCCAACCTTATCCACACTGGAAATAAGAATCTTTTCACCAGACCCTTGTACATCAGGCAAGATATCCACCTCCCTTCAATAAGTTAATAGCAAACGACAATTAATATTAATAATAAGCAGTCCTTATAAAATAACCTCTCGGAAAATGGGTTAATAACATATCAGCTTTTTCCTGTCTTCCTATCTCATACTCCAAACCCACAATCTCCATGCTCCTCACATCACAGGAAGTAGTGAAATATTTTTGTACATACTCCCCAAGATAAGGACTTATTAAATTAGAAAGTAGCAGGGCAATGATAATATTCAAGATACTGAACATACCGGTGGTAAAAAGTAAAATTAAAAATACCAATGCACTAATAAAATTAGCTATTGCCACATCTGTTCCGCAACGACGGTGGATTGCTAGTTGACAATGACCCTGTTTTAACAAGTTCAAACCTTGAATCGCGGCCTCTTCCACCATTTCCGGGCTCTGGATTCCTGCAATATAAAAACCGTCTTCGCTTGATAATCCAGAAATATTTAAGCGCTGTCCTGCTGATTGCTCTAAAACATTAATAGTTGCATGCTCTATTGCATGATTTTTTCTTATATTTTGACTTTTAGCTATCTTCCAAATTTGCTTTGGAACTGTAATTAAGGTCATGAAAGAATAAACGGTAAAACCATAGGGCAAAAAAATCAGAGTAATAATAAAAAAGAAGAATAAAGGCATTAGAAACAGATAGAGTAGTAATAGAAAAAACAATATTAATTAACCTTCTTTCCCCATCATTTTTTAAAATTATACCCATATTAACGGTTAACCAAAAAACTGTCAACCTAAAAACTTCTCTTCATCGCCGTCATCAATCATTACAAAGGGTCATAAGTGAAACCAATAGCCTTCTTCAATGCCTGTAAGGATAAAAAAACATAAATCAATCTCATGATAGCGCCAACGATTATTCACTAAAAGGAAAATTGATATTGATGCAAACCCAATTCTTTCTGAATGGTTAAAAGCTGCTTCTGCAAATTTTTATTAATAGGTGCGCCTTTATCTTTTCTTTCCAGCCAGGTCAGATATTCCTTTTCACCGGCAGTATAGATTCTTTTCGCCCCTGGTGTCTTCTTGGAGGAACGAAGTGTTCTCAGGATATCCCCGGCAGTCTTCTTAAATGAATCCAGGTCAATAAAGGAAGAGATATTAACAGCGATAAAAAATTGGCCTAAATGAATGGGAACTTCCTTACCGTTTTCTATGCCTAATAGCATCTTTAAAAATTTGCCTCCCTGCAGAGCAGCCGACAATATTTCTACAACCGTGGCATACCCGTATCCCTTATAACCAGCAGTTTCTTCACCAATTCCACCGAGAGGAACCAGTGCTGCACCTCCTTTTTTAAAATCTTCTAAGATTTGGTGGGTATCAGTTCTGGCCTTTCCATCAGAACCAACAACCCATCCTTCGGGTATTTCTTTTTCTGCTCTATCATAAAGTTCAATCTTACCTCTTTGAACCATAGATGTAGCACAGTCAAGAAAGAAAGGAAAATCTTCATCTGAAGGCATGGTAAAGGTTAATGGATTGGTTCCAAACATATTTTCTATTCCAAAAGTTGGCGCAACTGAAGGCCGGGCATTAGTTCCGGTAATACCTATCATTCCCGCCTCTGCTGCCATTAAGGTATAATACCCGGCAATTCCGTAATGAGTAGAATTTCTGGCAACTACCATCCCCATTCCGTATTGTTTTGCCTTTTCAATGGTCAAATCCATTGCTTTTTTTGCAATCACTTGCCCCATACCATTATGACCGTCTACTACTGCAGTTGCCAATGACTCTTTAACAATTTCGAATTGAGTGACTGGTGATTGAATGCCCTTCTTAATGCGGTCATAATAGATTGTTTTGAGACGTCCAATTCCATGTGTATCAATTCCTCGTTTATCTGCAGCTATCAAAACATCAGCACATATCCTGGCATCTTTTTCAGGAACGTCCACACCTTTAAAAGCATCCACCATAAAATTTTCCAGTGTTTCAAAATCCACCCAGACTATATTTTCACTCATTGCTTTTTCCTCCATTGTTTTCAGCTTTAGTTATAGATTCACTATAGCACGTCAAACAGGGGACGGTTCTCTGTTTGGATATGCTCCTATGGATATGTTTCGATCCAAACAGAGAACCGTCCCCTGTTTGATTTGGCAAGTTTTATTATTTCGATTCAAGTTGTCGTTGAGATTCTTTTAACCAATAATCGGCTCTGGAATTATCTGGCTGCAGTCTCAGTACTTCCCTATAATAACGAATTGCCTGGTTGTAATCTCCGGTCTCAAAATAGACCCTTGCCAGCCAGTAGTAAGCATCAGCAAATCTTGGATTTAACCGGATTGCTTCCCGGTAATAATCAATTGCCTGGTTAAAGTTCCTGATTTCATAATTATTATAACCCTGCTCATAGAGGTTGTAGGCCTCCTTACCGTACTTAATAGATGCCTGTACTTTGTCGTAAAAATACTGAGCCCTGGGATAGTCCGGATCAAGCTTAAGCACTCTTTCCCAGTAAAAAAGGGAATTTTCTAGATCATCTGCCTCATAGAACACCCGGGCAGCCCAGTAGTTGGAATCAATTAAATCGGGATATTCTTTAATTGAGTTCAAAAAGTAAATGAGAGATTGCTCGTAATCACCTCTCTGATAGTAAGTATAGCCCAAACGATAATAGGCATGGGCTAAGTTCTGCTTGACCTGAGGAGAGGTCAAATCCGTGCTTTCAATCAGTTCCAAGTACCTTTTCCATTGTTCTGCTTCCCGGTAATACCAGTCTGTATGCTGATACATTAGTGCCAGGTAATAATGGGCTTCAATAAAATCCGGATCAATTTCCAGTGCTTGTTGGGCATAGTCAATAGCTTCAACCCACAATTTTCTACCAGGAAAATGGGCACCCTGATAGGTATCCAGGGCCTCTTCCATCTTATTTACTGCCCTTTCCAGGTATTCCACTGCTTGCGGTTGTACATTGCTATAAATCTGTAGTTGTTGGGCTACACCATTAAGAATAAATATTTGAGATATGATAAGGAACAGCAATAGCATCATGGTATAGTATATGGTCTTATTTAATTTCATGGCTATTTCCCCCCCCCTTAAATTTAGGGATTAATTAATTTAATGGATTTGATGGGGACGGTTCTCTGTTTAGCCCCAAACAGAGAACCGACCCTTTGGACCTGTGTTTAAATATTTTCTTTTAAAATTGACAGATAATTTTCCTTTACCATATCAAAATCTTCCCGATAATCCAGACTTACCGAACTGGCAGGAGGCAATTCCAACTCCAGGAAATTAATTCGTTGTCCATCCTTATTGATGGAAAAATCGAGATGAGGACCGGTAGCCAAACCAGTAGCACCAACATAACCGATAATCTCTCCTTGTTCAACTCGCTGTCCTACCTGTAATTCCTGGGCAAATTTTGATAAATGACCATAACCGGTAACATAATTGTTGGGATGCCTGATCTGAATATAATTACCGTAACCGCCCTGATCATAATATTTGGATATAACTGTTCCTGCACCGATAGATACCACCGGCGTTCCAGTTGGTGCAGCATAATCAATGGCCAGATGGGGACGCCAAATCCGTAAAATGGGATGAAATCTGCTTTTACTATAGTTAGAGCTAATATATTTGTAATTGAGTGGTGCCTTTAAAAAGGCTTTCCTCAGACACCGGCCATCTTCATCATAATAATTATTATTTCCGTCAGGATCTTCAAAGAGTATAGCAGTATGCATACTGAGCATTTCTCCTTCATAAATTGCAGCCAAAATATCTCCCCAGCGATAAAAATCTCCCCGATACAGCTTTTCCACTAAAATTTTAAACGAATCTCCGGATTGGCATTCGGTTAGAAAGTCAATATCCCAAGCAAATATCTCAGCCAGCTGAACAGCCAGTTGACCTGAGTGACAATAATCAATCATGGCTTGATACAGGGAACTTTCAATCTTTCCTTCAAAACAGACAATCTCTCGAAAAATTTCGTCCTTGCTTACTACGATATTGCCCATTTCATTTTGGGGAATCTTAATATGATAGGCATCCAGCTGGTTGGGCTGATAATCAAACTGAACTATTTCTCCTTTACTATTACAATGAACTGAAAATTTGGTGCCGGCAATCAAGCGACTAATGTCTACTACAGAAAGAACTTTTTCCTGTAAGCGTAAAATCTCTGCCGGGGAAATATCATTTTTTACCAGATATTGATAGAGTGTTCCTCCTGATTCTAAATTTCCGGAGACTCTTTTAATTTCCTCCTGTTGTTCCTTCTGGTATTTTAAGTTCAGTTCTACTTCACTAATCTGTTCATTATGTAAAGCAAGCCGGTTTAGATCAGCCTTTATCTCCCCTAAGCCCTGCACAGTATTTTCATCATGATGATTGTCCGCCAATTGTACCGTAGAAACCGGGGTTGCCCCCACGCTCTGACACTGAACCTGTTCTTCTTCTTCCAACCCCAATGACATAAAGGGTATATTAAAAAGAAGTTTGATTACAGCCAAAACTAAAAATATACCTATAATTCCCAGTAAACCCTTTTGAAAACTATATTGTTTCTTATATATTTTTTTTGTCTTTGCAAAGTTTTGTTTTTTATGTATATTAAGATTACAGAAAGTAATATATTTTTTAATGGACAAAGGGCTGACTCCTTGCTAATTAGCAATATCTTAGTTATTATAATATAAATTTAGATATAAATACTACAAAAAGTTTACTAAAAATTAAATTTTATCAAATTAATATACAAAATATTAAATCAAAAAATACTACACAAATGTTTTCTCTATCTAATCTTTTGCTTCTACTGCAAAACAAGTTCATAGGATCTAGTAATTTTAGATATACTTAAATTCTATTTTGTTAAATTGTGATAGGCTTTGAGAAAATACCTGTCAGTCATAGATGCCAGGTAATCCACTACCACTTCCTCGGGAGAATAGTCATGTAAATATTTACTACCCTGATCATTTCCACGATTAAAAATCCACTCCCTGAAAACAATTGATTCAGTTTTCCCTTCTTTTATTTCTCCTATGAAATGATCAAATAGATAGAAAAAAGCTTTTCTGATTTTTTCTCTTTCTCTTTTTAATATCTGATTTTCGTAAATGTGATACAGATTAAAATTTTTTAATTGAAAAACACGTTCAGCAATATATTGTGAATATTTGATTTCATTCATTCCACAAGATTGCTCAATGACATCATGAACCAGGGAGTTGATAATTTCACTGTTATTTTCTCCCAGTGTATCCCTGACTTTTTCCGGTAAATCATCTTTTTTAATCAAACCAATACGCACTGCATCTTCATAATCCTGACCGATGTAAGAAATCGAGTCCGTAATCCGAACTAAACATCCCTCTAATGTGGCTGGAAAAATAACCGCCTTTTCTCCTTTTTGTTTTTTTCTTATATAATCCTGAATCCCTTCTTCCGTCTTAGCTGAATCAGGTCGAACCGCAATCTCGTTTACCTCTCCATCATGAGAGATAATCCCATCTCTTACCTGAAAAGTTAGATCCATTCCCCGGTTGGCATCCGAAAGCTGGTCTACTACTCTTAAGCTATGTATATTGTGAAAAAAAAGACCTAGCTTATATTGACTGCATATTTCCTGCAAAAATTTTTCTCCATCATGTCCAAAAGGAGTATGTCCTAGATCATGCCCCAAGGCAATTGCTTCGATTAAATCCAGATTGAGTTTTAGAACTTTTCCAATAGAACGGGCAATTTGAGAAACCTGTAAGGTATGAATACTGCGATTAGCCAGCTGCTCATCAAAACTGGCTGCATTGTAAATGACCTGTGTTTTCCCGATATAGCGTCGAAATGAACCTGAATATAATATATGATCCCGATCCCGGGAAAAAGGACCTCTCAAGGGATGAGAGATTGGTTCCCTTCTGCGGGCAACAGCATTCCGGGTAGCAAAAGGAGACAGATTTAAGTCCTCTGCAGCAAGAATTTCATTCTGAAACTTTTCTTCATTCATTGACGGAGACAATTGTATCCCAACATACTTCTTAAAATTGATTTCTATTTAAAAAATTACAATTCTATCTTACCATATTCTATCCAATTCCTGATAAAACTGCAAGATTAACATAATCAGGTCTATTTCATAAATATAGATAGTGGGCAATCTTGGCAATTTGGATTTTTACGATTACAGTAATTTTTACCCACCATTACAATCTGGGCATGATATTCATTGTATAAACGATGGTCCTTGGGTAAGTGCCTCATGAAATATTGCTGGATTTGTTCGTAACTATCTTGGAGAGAGATGTATCCATGCCGCTGGAATATCCTCCTTGTATAGGCATCAATAACAAAGACAGGTTTCTTCCCGGCATATAATAAGATGCTGTCAGCTGTTTCCGGACCTATACCGTTAACATCCAGTAATTCCTTCCTTAAAGTGCGCCAATCAAGGTCAAACATCTTTTCTGTCGAACCTCCATAACGTAGGTAAAAAAAATGTATAAAATTTTTAAGCCGTCTTGCTTTAAGATTAAAATAACCACAGGATTTAATCAACCCACCCAAATGTAGCTCATCGATATTAAAAAGAGCTTTTACATCAAGCAACTCTTCTGATTTTATCATATCAATAGCTCTACTTACATTCTGCCAATTGGTATTCTGGGTAAGTATTGCTCCCACCATGATTTCCAGGTCTGAATCACCCGGCCACCAATGCAAAGGACCAAAAAAGTTGGAAAGACATTGATGTATGGCTAATAATCTTGTGGTAATATTCTTATCTTCCATTTTATCTAAATATTATTATGGATTATGATTTTAGAAAATCAGCTTGATGGGCATGCTCTAAAAAGCACACCAGTAACTGGATAGTCGCCTCAATATCATCACGATGACACATCTCTACCACTGAATGGATATAACGGGATGGAATAGAAACACCACCGGTTACTACCCCACAACGAGTTTTCTGTATAGAACCAGCATCTGTTCCACCTCTCTCCATAACATCAAGCTGATAATTGATTTTATTCTTTTCTGCCAGTTCTTTCAGAAATTGATACAGCCCACGATGAGCAATCATGGAAGAATTCAATACCGCAATAGCTGTTCCTTTACCCAGCGCACATCCTTTCTCTTCCTCGTTAATACCGGGGGTATCCATTGCTATGGTCACATCTACTGCAATACCGACATCAGGTTCAATGGCATAAGATGAAGTCATTGCACCTCTCAAGCCAACCTCTTCCTGGGAAGTAGCAACTGCATAGATATCTACCTGGTAGTTCTTTACTCTTCTTAGTACTTCCAGAATAACATACACTCCCACCCGGTTATCCAACGCTAGAGAGGTCACCATCTTGTCATTCATCTGGACAAAATCCCGGTCAAAAGTAATAAAATCGCCTGGTTGTACTAAATTTTCTACTTCTTTTTTGTTTAGACCTAGATCAATATAAAAATCCTTGAAATCAGGTGCTTTTTTCTTTTCTTCCTCTTCCATAACATGTATTGGTTTAGAACCGATAACACCAACCAAATCTTTTTGACCATGAACAATCACACGCTGAGCAACCAGAGTTTTAGGGTCAAACCCTCCAATTCTGGCAAATTTCAAAAATCCTTTCTGATCTATAGATTTAACCAGAAACCCAATTTGATCCATATGGGCTGCCAGCATAATTTTCGTTTTTTTGCTATCTTTCTCTTTTATGGCAGCCTTTTTCAAAGCAATAATATTCCCCATGCGATCTGTTTCTACTTGATCGCATAAACCCCGCAACTCTTCTTTGATAACAGCCGAAACTAGTGTTTCGTAACCCGAAATACCAGGGGTCTCACAAAGTTTTTTTAGTAATTGCATTCTTTTTCGCTCCTTTCTATAAAAAACACGCTATATTATTTAATTTTATGCAAATATCCGAAGATATTTAGATTATCTATACTTTTTTTATGAATATTCCCTTACTTCTCTTTCTGCTGTTGTTCTTCTTGTCGAAAAGCTTGTCTGAGTTTTTCTAAAACATGTTTGGGGTCTTCCACAAAAATTTTGGAACCGCTAAGGATATCCACAAAGCCCAACTCATTCTTATAACGGGGAACAATATGTCGGTGTAAATGCTTGACACTTGCCCCGGAGCTTTCTCCCAGGTTATAACCTATATTGAATCCCTGTGCTTGAAAATATTTTAATAATATTTTTATTGCTAAAACCGTTAATCTATGCATCTCAATCTCTTCATCCCGGGACAATTCTTCAATTTTCTCAATATGGCGATTGGGAAAAATCATTAAATGACCAGGATTATAAGGGTACAGATTAAGAGCAACAGTCATCAAAGGTGTACTAAAAATACCGGAATCGACCACTCTTTTATCGTGCGCTATGATGGCACACAAAATACAATCTACCGAGGGACGTTTCCCCCTGATATAATCTTTCTTGGAAGGAACAAACAAATGTTTTTTCACAAATTATCTCCTCATTTCAAGGATTTATTATCACTATCATGACCAATACTGACAATTGAATCATCTTTCAGAACAGGGATATGATGGTAAATATTTTCTTGTGCACAATAGATTAAGTCTTGTTTGAAACCCATTCTAATAAGATGTTTACCCCAGACACTTAGCTGCATCATATTCAGTAGATTATTCTTAAATTCCTGGTACAGACGCAAGGCAATAAGAGAATCATCATAATGATGATCGTGACTTTGACCATTATTCTCACATAAAGACTTTATCATACCAGCACAGACTGTATCTTCCAGCGAAACAGCACCCCGGTCACCGGCACATACTAATAAAATATCTCCGGTATAGGACTGGCAATACTGCATAATTGCCTGAATATTTAGAAAACAACCGATGATAACCCTTTTTGCCCTCCGTACCAATTCAATTGTCCTGATTCCATTCGTGGTGGTCAGCAAGATTGTTTTATTTTTAACTTTTTTACTGCTGTATTCACGTGGGGAATTTCCCAGGTCAAATCCTGTCAGTTTTTCCCCTCTTCTTTCCCCGCACAATAAAACCTCATCAGAATGATATGTTTCTGCCTTTTTTTGTGCTTCTTCAGGCAAATATACCGGGATGATCTTGCTCACACCAGCTGCAAAGGCAGTGGTAATGGTACTGCTGGCACGTAAGACATCAATTACTACAACCAGACAATTCCCTATATCTTTTCTCTTCAGTTCTTCCGGTAATAATATGACATCAAGTCCTGTCACATGAATATCCTCAATATTCTTTGTTTATTTTTAACAAAAAGTAGCCAGTACATATTGACATTACCATGAATCTTTCAATTATGCACCGTATTTTTTTAATTTCAGGGCATTAGCCAGCATTAATTGCATTGCCTCCTTGGCAGGGAAGCGCCCTAATCCCCCTCTGGTAAATTCATTTTCACTAAAATGTTTGACCTCATCAATCCGAATATAGCGGGAATATAGCAAGAAAGGATTAGGATGCCAACTGTGTGCAGCCAGAGCGGCAGGAGTCGAGTGATCTCCTGTTATCACGATCACATCAGGATTGAGTTCCACCAATCGGGGAATATAATAGTCTAACTCTTCTATCACTTTAACCTTGGCGTCAAAATTTCCATCCTCACCATAACTGTCTGTCTTTTTAATGTGAACATAAAAGAAATCATATTGCTGATATTGCTCCTGCAAAGTTCTAAATTCATCAGCTGTGGTTTCTCCGGTATTTAAAACATCCATCCCTACTAACTTAGCCAGACCACGATACATGGGATAAACAGCAATAGCAGCACACTTTAACTTAAATAGTTCATTCATAGAGGGAAGGCCCGGATGTTTGGCAATACCCCGTAATAGGACAGCATTAGCAGGGTGTTGCTCTTTGATGATTTCCAGGGCTTTATTAATAAACTGATTCACAATTTGGGCACTCTTTTCACTTTCCGGCCTTAAAGCCTGAGCATATTTCATTTTTTTGCCGGTCATCTGTGGGTCAGCATCTGAGATTCCATCCTGTAGTCCCTTGCCACGAAATACCACTACAAAACGATGCTCTTTACCCGGTTCTATGATAACTTTTATATTATCTATGTCAGTAATTTTTTCCTGTAACAGGGCACATATTTTCCGGTTTGTTTCTGTAGATATTCTCCCTGCCCTGCGATCAGTAATCACACCGTTATTATCAACAGTAGCAAAATTTCCGCGACAGGCCAGGTCCTCCTTGGTCAACTCAATATCAATACCAAGTGCCTCTAAAACACCTCGGCCGATCTGATATGTAATAGGATCATATCCGAATAAAGAAAGATGAGCTGGTCCGCTACCCGGTGTAATTCCGCGGGAAATAGGGTCTGTTAAGCCACAGGCAGAACGGGCAGCTAATTGATCCAGATTAGGAGTATCAGCATATTCCAAAGCTGTTTTGCCTTCTTTGGAAGGAAGGTCACCAACTCCATCTGCTACCAGCAGTACAATTTTTGATTCTGTTTTAACCGTCAATTCTCTCATAACATCTTCGTTTATCATACTATTCTTCTCCTTTTGAAATTACGATGATTTACCTGTTACTAAAGGTGTCAATTGCCTTAATCTCTCTTTAAGAAAGGTATTTCTTTTAACTGTCTTATTGTTTTTAATAGCAATCCAGAGGGCCTTATTTGTCCCTACAATGATAACCATTTTTTTGGCTCTGGTAATAGCAGTATACAATAGATTGCGCTGAAGCAAAAGGAAATGTTGTGTTAACATGGGAATAATAACCACCGGATATTCACTTCCCTGACTTTTATGAACGGTAATAGCATAAGCCAGCACCAGCTCATTTAATTCAGAAAAATCATATTCAACCATACGGTGATAAAAAATAACTTTAACTACCTGTTCTTCATAGTCAATTTCCCTGATATTCCCAATATCTCCGTTAAATATTTCTTTATCATAATTATTCCGAATCTGCATCACTTTATCGTTTATTTTGTATTGCTGATGACCATATTTAACACTTTTCCCGGCAGGATTTAATGCATTTCTCATTAATTGGTTCAACTGGTCTGCACCAACAGCACTTTTATACATGGGGGTCAAGACTTGAATATCGCGAACCGGGTCAATGTGGTATTTGCGGGGTAAGCGAGTCGTGCACAGCTGAATAATCTTTGCAGCAGCTTGTTCCGGATCCTCTTCTTTGAGAAAGAAAAAATCCCTTTCTTCCTTACCATTTAGAACAGGATACTTACCCTGGTTAACCCGGTGTGCATTTACAACAATCAAACTTTTTTCCTTTTGTCTAAAAATATGTGTTAATCGTATAACGGGGATAACCCCCGAATCAATCATATCCTTTAATAAGTTTCCCGGACCAACTGAGGGCAATTGGTCAATATCCCCAATCAGGATTAAAAAAGTATCCTCCGTAACTGCCTTCAATAGATGCTGCATTAAAAGGATATCAATCATGGAAACTTCATCCAGAATGATAACATCTGTTCTGAGCGGGTTTTGTTCATTTTTGGTAAAAGCCCTTTGCCTGGGATTATAAGCCAGGAGACGGTGAATCGTCTTGGCAGTTCGTCGGGTGGCCTCACTTAGCTTCTTTGCAGCTCTACCAGTAGGGGCAGCCAATACAATCTTAAGACCCAGATCCTCAAATAATTCTATCAATCCGATAGTAGTGGTTGTTTTACCGGTACCAGGTCCACCTGTCAGAATCAGAACACGATGCAGCAAAACTTCTTTTATGGCCAGTTTTTGCTCTCTGGCAAAAATGATATGGTATTTTTTTTCTAATTGCTCAATTTTTTGGTCAATATCAATCTGTATTAATTGCTGAGGAAAGCGGATTAAATCTGCAATTTTTTGACTTACTTCTTTTTCGGCATGGAAATAAATAGGAAGCCAAATCTGTTCATTTTGGATAATGATTTCCTTACTGTGATTTAAAACAGCACATTCCCTTTCTACTTGTTCTTCTGTAATCCCCATCAACTCGGCAGTCATCTGAGCTACTGTATCCTTATTTACAAAACAATGACCCTGCCCGGCATTTTCATTTAAGCAATACTTAATTCCTGCTCTGATCCGGGATGGTGAATCCTTTGCAATCCCTAAGTTTTGAGCAATTTTGTCGGCAATTTTAAATCCAATACCAAAAATATCATCCACCAGACAGTAAGGATTTTCTTTTAATCTCTCAATTGCCTTAGTACCATACTGCTTGAATATCTTTACCGCATAACCAGTAGTAATCCTATAGGATTGCAAAAACAGCATAACCCGCTTGATTTCCTTCTGCTCCTGCCATGATTTCTTAATAAGCTCAATTCTTTTTTGGGCAATTCCCTCCACCTCATTTAATTTTTCAGGGTACTCCTCAATAATTTCTAGCGTTTTTTCTCCAAAATGATCAACAATTCTGTTTGCTGTTGAAGGGCCTACTCCTTTAATTAGCCCGGAACCAAGATAACGCCGAACACCTTCCAGGGTAGTAGGTAAAATAATTTTATAATCATCAAAATTAAACTGCAACCCATAACGAGAGTCTAAATTCCACTTGCCTTTAAACTGATACGTTTCTCCGATGCTTATGGCAGCTACCTTGCCTACCACAGTAGCTTCCTTTTGCTCCGGTTCCTGTAGGTTAACACGGGCAATGACAAACCCATTTTCTTCATTATGATAGACCAGTCTTTTAACTGTTCCCTTGATAAGAATTATATCTTCTTCCATTGACACCTCAGATTTCATGATTGCATATTTTACCATTTTATCTTAAAAAAAGCAGAAATTTTCAAGATATTACTTTAATCCATACTTTGCGCGTTCGGGGGCCGTCAAACTCACAAAAGCAGATACCCTGCCAGGTTCCCAATTTTAACTGCCCATTTTCAATAATAACCGTAACCGATGAACCCACTAGGCTTGACTTAATATGACCCGCTGCATTCCCTTCTAAATGATGATAATTGTCCTCATAAGGAATTACTTTACTAAGTTCCTGCAAAATGTCCTCTTTCACACTGGGATCATCATTTTCATTAATGGTAATTCCGGCAGTGGTATGTGGTACAAAAATACAGCACAATCCTTCTTTTTGATTACTTTCCAACACTACTTGCTGTACTTCAGAGGTTATGTCCAGCATTTCTGTCCTATTATGGGTATGAACAGGGATTGTTTTCAACATGGATATTCCCTTCTTTCCATTATGATATCAATTAATTTTATCTAAATCTATTTTAGTCTATCATATTTTAAGCTCTATTCAAAGATAACAAAAATACGCAAAACAACTAATTATACTTCCATATTAAAAATAACAAATATACGGGTCCCCCCAGAAATGACTATTAATTAAGAAAATGCCATCTCCTGGTACATATTAATAATTCATCTTGACTATCCTATATATTTTGATATAATACTAAGTATTAATAGCTACTAATAATTATATCTTTGTTTACAAAGAAAAATAAGAAATTAAAAAAGTTACTTAGGAGGTTCTATGAAAAAAATCAAAATTTTCTTAACAAGTTTATTGATCTTATCTTGTTTCACCGTAACAATTATAGCATCAGATTATCTTGTTCAAGCAGACACTATTTACGAAAAAGATAACCTGGAAAGTGTGGTAGAATCACTGCCTCTTTATCGAAAGGCCGTGGAGGAAAATCCGGATAGTTATGAAGCCAATTGGAAAATGGCCAGAGCATTAAGAGAATATGCCGACCTATCCATGGAGGCAGAAGTCGACAATTGGAAAGATATCTGCAAGGATTATGGTAAAGAAGGGTTGAAATATGCTGAAATCGCTAAAGAAATGGAACCAGATAAAGTAGAAGGAAATTATTATTATGGATTGTGCGCCGGCACTTATTCTGATGGTATCAGTATCCTGAAGGCAATCAGGGAAGGATTGAGAAAAAAGACCGAAAACGCTTTTGAAAAAGCCTATGAAATTGATAAGATGTACGAGGATGCTGGACCGATACTGGCATTAGGTAGAATGTGGCACCAATTACCCAGGCTTTATCGAAAAACATCTAGGTCTGAAGAATATTTTGAAGAATATTATCAACACTTTCCCGATAATCCCCAAGGGCTGGTTTACTATTCTGAATTATTGATTACCCGGAATAAAGAAGATAAAGCAAAAGCATTGTTGGAAAAAGCTGCTCAAAGTGATCATCCCTATTTTAGTAAAAGAGCAAAAGAACTTTTGGAAAAATTGTAAAACATTATCTTCTATAGCCTATGCAATAGTATAAAATGAATACAGGCTGGGATAAATGATTTACTATAAAGAAGGATTTATTCCAGCCATTCTTTTTAAACATTTGTTGTTTTTAGGACTTTTTCTTGGGCAGCCCATTTTCTCAATTCAACTAAAGTAAGCAATGCTCCATTAATAATATTAATATAAAAAGTAAACAATCTCCATCCTCCAACATAGATTCCTAACAGGTGTTCGGGAACAAAGAAGGAAAATAAAGAGGCAAACCCTAGTTCGGCAGCACCACTTCCACCCGGTGTAGGTAAAAAAGGCAAAACAAAAAAAATTAAAATCTGTATAATCATTATCAGAGCATAATCTAATTGAATTCTCATTGCCAATAGAAGTAATGGAGCAATAAGAAAATATAAAACCCAGTAGATGGCAGTGTAAAGAAAAATTAAAAGCATCTCTATGGGATGCTCTAAAAGGAGAAGAAAACTTTTCTGAAACTGCATGGCTTGAAATAGAACCCATTCAACTTTTTGTTCTACACCAGGCTTTTTAAAATATTTTTGTAAAAAATAAATTCCTCTCAGCCACTTAAAAATGTTTTTGATTTTTTGGGGGTTTTTAACTACCAGAATAAACAGTACAATAAAAAAAAGAGAGGAAAACATTGCTGCAATTAATAAAAACCAGGACAGCAACTCATACTCTTCTAATGAACCTCTGAAATAGAAGAAAAGAATAGGAGTTACTATCAAAAAAATAATAGATTTTATAATGGGTCTAACCGTGGCAATCATGGTCGCTTTTCCGATAGCTATACCCTTTTTGGTAAATAATGCCAACTGGGCTGGAATTGCACCTGAAAAATAAGGTGTAATTCCCCCTAGAAAAAAAACAATGTAGAAAATCTTAACTGATTCCCAGAACCCAATTTTTTCACCAACCGCGTGTACTACAACCTGTATTCTCAATCCTTCTACCATCACCGAAAGAAATATCGCAGCTAACGCCAATATCAAGAACCTCTCATCCATATGTTGAAAGCTCTTAATGGTATTCTTATCAATGGTAAATAAAAAAACCAGCAGAAATACCATAATTCCAATAGCCAGAGAAATGATTAATCCTTTAATTATCTTCTTCCGATCAAGAGGATTTTTCCCCAATTCTGCACCTCTTATCATTCTGTATAAAAATTTTCTATCAAAAGGTATCTCATAACATCCGAATGAGTTATAATAAATCGTGTAAAGTATATTTTTTACATTGATTATAAACTAAATTTTACCAAAAAAAATGAACCTGAGAATTTACTATACTATATTATTTTACCAAATGAAAGTAAATAAAAAATGTTTTCTCTTTTAAAAAACCGTAATTTCATATTGCCTCTTGCCTTTGTTTTAGGTCTTTCCTGCCCTACCCTTGCCCAATATACCAAAACTCTAACTATCCCAGCCCTGGCATTGGTAATGACTGTTTCTCTTTCCGAAATTTCTACCCAAAAAATGTTACAATGGAAACAGCTATCTAAACCTCTTGTACTGGGGATCCTGTTAAATTATGCACTGCTGGGCTCTCTCATTTTATTTCTCACTTTTCTATTAATTCCAGAAAAATCACTTCAAATAGGTATGATCCTTGTAGTTGCTTCTCCCCCAGGGGTCGCTATTATTCCCTTTTCAGCCATACTACCAGGTAATATGATTTTTGCATTATTTGCCACCTTTGGAGCCTATCTGGCAGCATTGATTATTACTCCGGGTTTGACAATTTCACTGGCAGGTGCCGAAACATTTCCCTTCACCGGACTGATTTTTAATCTGATATACTTAATTGTCTTACCCATTGTGCTTTCACGATTATTACATTTAAAAAAAATTGCCTTATTTTTGAAACCGTGGCGAGGTACTATTACGAACTGGGGACTTTTTGTGGTTATCTTTACCGTCATTGGCTTAAACCAAGCTAGCTTTTTGAATGATTTTAATAACCTATTCAGGATTGCATTAATTGCCTTTCTTACTACCTTCCCTTTATTCTACCTATTGAAATTTGTTTTTAGTAAACTTAATATTAAAAAAAGTGATGCCATTACCATGATGTTATTGGGGACCATCAAAAATTCAGGCTTTGCAGCTGCATTAGCCATTAATCTCTTTGATGATGCTGCTTCTATACCCGGAGCAATTATCAGTGCAGTCTATGCAATCTATTTGATATGGTTGGGAAGATGATAAACAAAGAACGACAGCCGATTATTCGTTTTCAACAGTGGCTGGATGATAAAATTCATGAAATTAAAGAAAATAAAATCGTACCAAAACTTTTGCTTCACAGCTGTTGTGCTCCCTGCAGCAGCTATGTACTGAAATATTTATCCCCATATTTTTCTATCACTGTGTTTTTTTTTAATCCCAATATTCATCCTAAAGAAGAATATCACAGAAGATTAGCTGAACAGAAAAGGCTTATCGAGCATCTCCCGACAAAAAATAAAGTTAGCTTCTTAGAAGGCAAATATGAACCAAAACTCTTCTTCCAAGAAGTTCAAGGACTAGAACAGGAAAAAGAAGGTGGCGAACGTTGTTTTAAATGTTACGAGCTTCGGTTGGAAAAAACAGCCCAAAAAGCATCTGAATTGCATTTCCCTTATTTCACTACCACATTAAGTATCAGCCCACATAAAAATGCAAAAAAGATAAATCAGATTGGCCATAAAATCGCAATAGCCTACCAGCTTAATTATTTGTATAGTGATTTCAAGAAAAAGGATGGCTTTCAACGTTCTATCATTTTATCCAAGCAATACCATCTATACCGCCAAAATTATTGCGGATGTATTTTTTCAATAAATAATAAAATATAAATAATAAAAACAACACTTTCTCTTTTATCCATCCTTCTTGCCTCTTTCTTATATCAAAATACTATAAATGACTTATCATAATTTCAATATTCCAAACCTATCCCAGAAAAATTAAGAGAAAACTGATATTTACTTTGAATGTCAGGTATGTTTAACAATATCTTTTCTCTCAACTTTTCTGTAGTTCTTACTCCTCCCGGTTGGAATGTTTCGCATTTTTGTACTGAATCAAAAGAAAAAGGTATAAAATAAATATGTTTTAATCTGAAAATTGAATGTTGCCTTAACTCTTTCTTCATAACTTGTTTCTTGTTACGAATTTTGATCTTATCTTCCTTTTCCGGTATATCTCTTCCATAGTATTCAACAACCCCCGTTGCAATAATAATGCCAATCTGTTGAAAATCAGATAAACCATGGGTAATCAAGTCAGCATCTGCTAAAATTATTCTTTGAGTACCGATATTCTCAATATACACTTTGAAAATCCAGGGAATTTCAAATAATGCACTAAAAGACATCTGATGGTAACCAGGACCGGGGATCTGCAATAGACCGGAAAGTTTTTTTTCACACAAATAATTAAAATAAGTTTCTATCCATTCCATTTGACGCCAATGCTGATAATTGCTAAAAACAAGACTAAATTCCTCTGTAGACGTATGTAATTCTTTACTGCTTTCCCTGGATGTCTTACTTGTTTTTGATGTTTTAGCCTTAAAATCAGGCGAAAAGTCCTGAATCCCGTTAAAAAAAGTAGTTCCACAAACCTTTTCATCCATTGGAATAACATGGGGTAAATGCTTTTCACATAGATAACTAAAATAAAAATCCAACCATTCACTCTGTTGCCACATGGGATAACATTCACGGGAAAGTGTTAATACCGCTGATTGCGAGTTCCACATTGAAGGGATTATTCTTAATCTGTCTCCAATTTTTTGAGATAAAGATTTGAAATGCATTTTCCTTACCTCCCTTTCAAACTATTAAATTAGATTATCCATTAATATTTTCAATTTTCCTATTTTCTTCTAAAAAATGAGTCAAAACCTGAATGATACACTGAAATTCATTTCCTAAAGATTTACTTAGTATTTCTTCCAATCTTAATACATTTTTTGCTGCAAAACCTGTCTGGTTATTATTAAAAAAACAATAAACAGATTTCTGCTCTTTTTCCCATTGGTTGATTCTTCCAGCCCATTTTCGCAGTTCTTCCTCAGAATAAAAACCCTGATAAGAATACTTCGGACCATGTAAGCGAATATATATAAAATCAGCTGTTGAAATGACCGGTGATAAAACTCCGGACAGGTCAAAGATACAGAAAGCAACTCGTTTATACTTTAACAAATCATAGACGGCATCATTCCACCAGCTGGGATCCCGAAATTCAAACACATACTGATTTTCTGAAGGAAGTACTTTCAAGAATGATACCAATCGGATGGTTCGATATTTACTGCTTTCTGATAGAAATTCCTGGTCTGCACTATGAGACTACTGCCTCCTAATTTTCCTAATATTACTAGCAAGGGAAAATAAAGATGTCGAACTGTCTACCTTGATGTCGTTATCTATTTCTGGTCATCAGAATTTGTTACCTGTTCATCTCTCAATGATTTGATTAATTTTTCATCCAACAAATCCTGCACCAATTTTTTTAACACATTATCCCCTGTAAACAAAGAAAGAAATCCAAAATGAGATATTAAGCTATCCTCTTCTTTGAAACCTCCTGCTCTTTTATTCCGACTATACTTCTTAATAATGTAATCGATTAAATCTGTAAAAGAATAAATCCGAAAACGTTCCACCTTTACTTCCATGGCAATTTTCTCTACCAGAGCTAGAGCAATATCTTGATAGCTGCAATCTTCCGGTAATTTTAATATTTCTACCAATCTTGGCAAAATCTTTTCAAAAAGCAGCCTGCGGTAAGGAATATCTTCCTTTAAATTAAGGGTTCGGGCAACCTTTGCAATAATATCCGGACCAAGATGGCTGAAATAATCAACAAAATAATCTTCTTGCTGTTCGAGTTTTATATAATACCATTGACCGGATAAATTTTTCATAACCCGATAAGTATCAAAATAGCCTAATTGTAAACCCTCTCTTGCTTTTTGTGAACTAAAATCCAATGGACCCGCTAAGGTCTCTCTGGCTTCTATATTAACAACTTCACAACCATCTAAATTTACCTTTCTTTTTCTACCCATTCCACCAATCCGGACAGTTATGAATGATTTGTATCCTTTTTCAAGTAGCATTCGTATAGGAAGACTGTCATAGATACCACCATCCATATAAATCTTATCCCCTATCTTAGCTGAACGGAACAGGGGGAAATTAGCACTGGCAAAAAGATAATCAGCAACCTGACCTTTGGGTATATCCTCTACAAATAATTCCAAAGCTTTTCGGTCAGTGAAAGATACGGTAACCATACCAAAATCGATGTCTGAATTTCGTAACTTGTCCTCATTCACAGATTCTTTAATCAGATTTTTCAAAGGAGTTACATCTATCCCGCCTTCAGTAATAATCTCTCCGATCATTTTAAGATAGTAACCCATATCCCCGGCCTTGATTTTCAGACGAGACAGTTGTGATAATCTTTTTTCATCAATTTTCATTACCTTGGAAGGGCTAATGTGATACCAAAACCGGTAAGCTTTATCAATTTCATGCTGGGCCACCATGACACCGTTCAAGGCACCAACCGAAGTCCCGGTTACCGCTGATATTTTTACACCTATTTCTTGCAGGGCTTTACAGGCACCGATTTCGTAAGAACCTTTTGCCCCACCACTTTCTAAAACCAGACCAACCTTTTCTTCCATATCTTTACCCTTTATTACTATTTATTATTGATTATAAATTTATTGCCAAATCGATTTAGATGCACATCATCCAGCTTCGCCTCTTCTATTGTTTTTTCTGGTTTTTCTTCATCAGGATAACCGATAGCTATCATACATAAAACCCGAAAATTATCCGGGATCCCAAGTAAATCTTGCACAAATTTCTCTGCACTCTGGGCAGTAGTATGGTTTCTTTTTCTTAGTTGTATCCAGCAGCTACCCAGTCCCAGATGTTGTGCAGTAAATATCATCAAGGTTGTCGCAATTGAGCTATCTTCAATCCAGACATCTGATTGTTTCGGATCTGCTAAAACAACTATGGCTAAGGGCGTTTTAGACACAAACTGAGAACCATTAGTTTTCGTCTTAGATAGTCTTAGTAAAACCTTTTCATCTTCAACAATAATGAATTCCCAGGGATTATTATTCCTTGAGGAAGGAGATAATAAGGCAGCTTGGACAATCTGGTCAATCTTTTCCTTTTCTACTTTTCTATTTTGAAATATTCTAATACTTCTTCTGTTTTTCAGCAATGACAACGACAACATATCAAACTCCTTTATTCTTCTTTTTTATCTTTTTGATTTTTATTAATAACAAAATATGATCTAATGATTGAATTTCTTACTTTTCTATTGCAAGAATGATAATGAGTAAATCTTTAGTAAATATCGCACCCGCATAGCGGGTGGCTTTCAGAACCCCTAAAAGAGGTTTAACTTTTTCTTGGTTATTTTTTGTTCTGCTTGTTTCTTATATTTTACCTGAATATTTCTAAGCAATACAACTGCCTGCTTTGGACTTCAGGTAAAAAATTGTCAGTTAGCTTCTCTTCATCTTTTTCATGGTAAAAAATTTTTTAATTTT
>CAYSAA010000019.1:0-8171 GCA_964428905.1 uncultured Atribacterota bacterium | reverse complement strand
ATGGTTTTACCATAAAAAAGATTAAGATAAGCCATAGGATCATTTTTCACCTGAAGTCCAAAGCAGGCAGTTGTATTGCTTAGAAATATCCAGTTAATAGAAAAGAAAAAGCAGAACAAAAAGTATCCAAGAAAAGGTTAAACCTCTTTTAGAGGTTCTTAAAGCCACCCGCTATGCGGGTGCGATATTTACTTGCCAGTTTACATAATAGATATGGGCATTTCTTTCCGGTTGCATAGAATCTTTCTCTATGCCGTATCAGCAAAAAAAGAGATACCTCTACCTGAAATTATCTCATTTCTCCTGATTAAAGTTTATTTGCTCCGATAATTTTTTTCAGCATAATGATCTTCTCTTGGGAAAAACCATTTTCTGTTATTTTATCATAGTCTTATCATTGAAGAGCATACAAAGTAAATTTTTAATCCATGCCGGAGAAAATATTTAATATATACCCATTCACTTAAGTCCTTCGAAAAGCAATAATAGTTGATGCGTAGTTTTCGTAAAACGAACTTGAGATGCTTTCTTTACCGAATAGGATAATGTACTACCATCAGCAGAGCAGTCAAGAGGATCGAAGAGAAAAGTAAAATGTGATATTGCAAAACTTGACCCCCTGAGATTCATTTAGCCAGAACTATCTTTGTAAAATAAAATACGTGGAGAAATTGTTAAAGTTGACATAAAAAAGAGATTATTATAGAATATTTTTGTTACTAATCGATAAAAATAATTAATTATACCAAATAGAAGGTGAAAAAATGGATAAAAATGAAATAATTAAAATATTTGGAGATTGGAATTTCTGGGACAAGGATCTAAATTCGGGAATCAATCGTCCCTATTATCTGAATAAGATTAAAAATTTCCATGAAAGCTCTCATATTACTGTCATTATCGGGGCAAGAAGAAGTGGGAAATCTTTTATCATGCGGCAAATGGCTAAAACTTTAATAAAAGGAGGTATTAGAAAAAACAATATATTGATTGTTAATTTTGAAGATCCTCGCTTTGTAGAATTAAATACGAAAACTCTACAACAAGTATATGACGTCTATCTGGAATTTCTAAATCCTCAAGAAAAACCTTATCTTTTTCTTGATGAAATTCAAGAAGTAAAGGAGTGGGAAAAATGGGTAAGAACCATACATGAGTTAGATAAGGCAAAAATTTTCATATCCGGCTCCAATGCCAAATTGTTAAGTAGAGAATTATCTACTTTACTTACTGGAAGACATTTAGATTTAGTTATTTTTCCACTTTCCTTTAATGAATTTCTACAATTTAAAAATGTAGATTTATCCCAAAGATTTGAAATTGTAAATAAAGAGATTGAGATTAAAAGGCTTTTAAGAGAGTATATCGAATTTGGTTCTTTCCCCGAGGTAGTCTTGGGGGGAGAAAAAAATCAGATTTTGTTACATTACTTTGAAGATATATTGAATAAAGATATTATAAGAAGATTTAAAATACGAAAGAGCAAAGAATTAATTTCTCTGGCTAAATTTTATTTAGGCAATATCTCTTCATTGATAACTTTTAGTTCAATGGAGAGAATTTTAAATATTTCAGTAGATACTGTGGAAAAATTTTCTGGTTATTTGGAGGATACTTTCATTTTATTTTTCCTTAAAAGATTTTCTTATAAGTTTAAAGAACAAGAAAAAAGCCCTCGAAAAGTATATGCCATAGACGTTGGTTTAGCAAATACGGTTGGTTTTAGATTCAGTCAGAATATGGGAAGGCTTGCAGAAAACCTGGTGTTTTTGGAATTAAAAAGGAAAGAGATGCTTGCTTCTAATTTAGAAATATATTATTGGAAAGATGTGAGTCATAGAGAAGTTGATTTTTTAATCAAAGAAGATTTAAAGGTTAGGCAACTTATTCAAGTTTGTTGGGAAGTGAATAGACCAGAGACAAAAAATAGAGAGATCAGATCTTTACTTAAGGCAATAAAAGAATTTAATCTTGAAGAGGGGCTGATTATTACTGATGATTATACAGCCGAAGAAAATATTCAGGGTAAGAAGATAAATTATATCCCTTTGTGGGAATGGTATTTAAAAGAAGATAAGTAAAGATTGTTTCTTGGAATAAATATAAGTTGCATCTCTCTAAGAAAAAAGCCCGAGAGATAGGAAAACTTGCCAAACAATTTATACCTATTCATTTAAGTCCTTCGAAAAGCAATAATAGTTGATGCGTAGTTTTCGTAATTTTTCTAATGAAGCATTAACATTTATGGTATATTATAGGTACTGAAAATATTGAAATGATAAATTTAAAATACCAATTAAATTTTTGATAGACAGGTGAGTTTTGTTAATATTGTTAAGAAAAAAATATAAAGGAGAGAAAAATAGTTATGAAAAAAACAATTTATACTGACAAGGCACCTAAGCCCCGAGGGGCGTACTCTCAGGGTGTGGTTGCCGGAGGATTGATCTTTGTATCAGGACAATTGCCCATTGACCCCGGGACAGATAAGTTGGTAGAAAAAGACATAAAGAAACAGACAAGACAGGTGTTCAAAAATATCGAACAAATCCTGATAGCAGAAGGTTCAGGCCTAAAGGATATTGTGAAGATAAGTGCTTTTCTATTTAATATGGATGATTTTCAGGGAATGAATGAGATATTTCAGGAGGTTTTTCCCGATAATTCACCTGCCCGAACTACTACTACCGTAAAGACATTTCCTCAGGATGTCCTGATTGAAATAGATGCCGTAGCCATAAAAAATAGATAGTTTATGAATCAATTGTTTTTTTTGGTATCTGAATTTTCGAAAATTCATCAAATTTATAAACATAACATAACATAACAGAATAGAAGGTGATAAAATGGTAAATTATTCCGATATCATAAAGGCATATAATGCGATTACAAAACATAAAAATCCTACTTTATTGCAGTATTCCGGCACATTGAGTCGGATGACTCATAACAAGGTTTTTTTAAAACCGGAAAGCCTTCAGATTACCGGTTCCTTCAAACTTGGAGGAGCAGTGAATGTCATGATGAATTTATCGGATCAAGAAAAAAAGAAAGGTGTGGTTACTTGCTCTGCAGGGAATTGGGCTCAGGCAGTTGCTTATGCTGCCCGGCTTTTTGATATCCGGTCAGTTATCGTTATGGCAGAACATGCCTCTAAGACCAAGATAAGTGCTACCAAAGGGTATGGGGCAGAAGTCATCATTTATGGTGAAAACTCCAATGATGTGGTAAGTAAAGCGATGAATATCTCTGAATCTGAAGGGCTAACCTATTTAAGTCCTTTTGAAGATGACTATCTGATTGCAGGGCATGGAACAATCGGATTGGAAATTTTACAGGAGAAACCGGACACAGAAATGGTATTTTGCCCGGTTGGTGGCGGAGCTTTTATTTCTGGTGTTGCCCTGGCTATTAAAGAGAAAAATCCAAAGGTAAAAATAATTGGGGTAGAACCGGAAAATGCCAATGCCATGTGGCTTTCTTTGCAACAAAATCGAATTGTAGAGAAGGAACAAGTCAATACCATTGCTGATGGGCTGGCACTAAAAAAACCGGGAGAAAAACCCTTTCAAATTGTAAAAAAATATGTGGATGATATTGTGCTTGTTACAGAGGATGAAATGAAAAAAGCATTAATCTTGCTATTGGAAAGAGCAAAATTATTAGTAGAACCGTCAGGTGCGGTTTCTGTAGCAGCAATAATAAATCATAAGATAAATTTCCATGACAAAGAAGTAATTGCTATCCTAAGCGGAGGCAATGTTGATTTGGATAAGTTGACTGCTTATTTGAAGGAAGAAATATTTTAGTTAAAAAAAACATTAAAAAGTACTTGTTTAAAAACAGTTTCCATGATATTTAATCCAGCGAGGACTCCCCACCTGTAAAGATGGGGATGAGAGCATCTTTTCTGTTTCTTCTGGTCGCTCTTTGATAGAATAAATGGGTATAAAAATATATACTAAAGTAATAATTTTAAAGAATAGAAAGCTTGAGGAATTTATTAATGAAAAACTATAAAATTGATTTGTTAAGTGATACTGTTACCAAACCTTCTAAAGAAATGAGAGAGGCAATAGCTTATGCTGAGGTTGGAGATGATGTTTACCATGAGGACCCTACTGTAAATAAATTGCAAGAAATAGCAGCTAAAAAATTCGGAAAAGAAGACTCGTTATTTGTGCCCAGTGGTACTATGGGTAATTTAATTGCCATTTTAACTCATTGTCAAAAATCGGATGAAGTAATTATTTCTCCCAAAGCTCATATCTATGATAATACATTAAGCGGTATGGCTGCTTTAGCAGGAGTACAACCATACACTATGATTCCAGAGGATAAGGAAGGAATGATTCCAGAGGAATTAGAGAAATGGGTACAAAAACCTGAAGATTTACACTATGAAAATACAAAATTAATTTGCATAGCAAATCCACGGAATCATGCCGGTGGAACTGTGGTATCTATTAAGAGGATTGACGAAATATGTAATATTGCAAAAAAGAATAATGTATTGGTTCATTTAGATGGAGCAAGAATTTTTAATGCTGCCATTGCTTTAAAAGTGAAGGTAAAAGATATTGTTAGAAATGTTGATTCAGTAATGTTTAGTTTATCAAAAGGATTGGCAGCACCTGTTGGTTCTATTTTGCTTGGTAATAAAGATTTTATTAAGAAGGCTAATAGAAATCGCAAGATGCTAGGAGGAGGAATGAGACAAGCAGGGATATTGGCAGCAGCAGGGATATTTGCTCTCAATAATATGGTAGAAAGACTAGTAGAAGACCATAAAAATGCGAAACTTCTTGCGATGGGTTTATCTGAAATAGACGGCATAGATATTAATTTAGAAAGTGTACAAACAAATATGGTCTATTTTAATGTTAAAAACTTACTTAATCATTTGGGTTTAAGTATTGAACAATTTTTAAATAAACTCGGGAGTTTTGGTATACGTGGCTCTCAAGAAGATCCAGCAGATTTAAATAAAATAAGATTTGTGACACATTATGGAATAGAGGAAAATGATATTTATTTCGTAATTGAAGTAATAAAAAAAATATCATCAAGAGCAAAATAGGAATTAATGGGTAGGATTTTTTCAATATTATCGTTTTATAGTTTCTCTGGTATACAATGCTTTTCTTACAGTGCAATAGAATAATTTCTATCACAGTATGATCCCAGCAATCCTCTTTACTTACTGCTAATAAACTTTCATTCATTATATCTTTTTTATCCGGTAAAGTGCAAGTCCATTCACTTAGAAGGTAAGTTAAACCAGACTTTCTCTCATAACCGAATAAGACAGTCTGAGATTAGGTTATTTCTACAGCAGGGGGAAATGACCCACGCCACAGTTTCATTGGAATAGGAAAAAATAGAGAATCCTGAAAAGGCAAAAAAAATAAATGACCTGGAGACTTATCTCATCAATAACCAGGAGGAATCAATGCTGGACCTGGGTAAAACCGTTACAGGTTTTGATCAGTATCCGGTAATTACTATTTACACTTAACCATAATTTTTGAATTAAAGGAAATTACCTACAAGTTGTTGATGCGAACGTAATCTAAAAAAATTTGCATATTTAAAAAAGATGCGGTAAAATAAAACTAATTAACGGAAAGGACTTTCCGTAATATGGAAATAAGTCAGAAAAAGAAAGAAAGAATTAAATCCATTGACAAAGCTCTGGATTTATTAGAATTTCTTTCCGATAATGAACAGGAAATAGGAATTCTGGAGATCAGCCATCAACTAAATATGGGGCTCAGTACAGTACACAGAATTCTTTCTACCTTAAAATCTCGTGATTATATCATTCAGAATCAAAAAACCGCAAAGTATCGATTGGGAATTAAGCTATTTGAAATTGGATGTGAAGTTCAAGGTACCAAAAATCTCATCAAAACTACAAGACCTTATCTCAGAAAATTATCCAAAATAACCAATGAAACGACTAATCTGGCAATTTTAGAAGACAAAGAGGTAATTTATCTTGATACCATCGAAAGCTCAGAGACATTGCGAACTGGAATTGTACAAGGAACAAGAACCCCTGCTCATTGTACCTCTTTGGGTAAAGCATTATTAGCTTTTCTTTCTGATAGTGATTTTGCACAATTATATGGAAGTGATGAACCTATTATTTCACTTACTCCCCAATCCATATCCTCCTTAGAAGAGCTGAAAAAGGAATTAAAAAAAGTTAAAGAGCAGGGATATGCTTTGGATAGGGAAGAATCCATGATTGGTATTAATTGCGTAGGAGTTCCTATTTTTAATAGAAACGGAGAGACGGTGGCTGCTATCAGCATTACTGGACCGGCTTCACGTTTTACCCTGGACAAAATGGAAGATGCCAAAAATCAGATGATGATTATATCGAGAGAGATTTCAAATTCGTTTTATAAAACGTATTAATAAATAAAAAGGAGGGCCAAAGAATGGCTAAAAAAAAGAGTCGCTTGGACTTTATGGATATGAAAAAGAAAGGGGAACAGGTAGCCTGGGTGACGGCTTATGATTTTCCCACTGCCTCTTTTGTGGAGCAGGCTGGCATGGATATGATTCTGGTGGGTGATTCACTGGGAATGGTGGTATTAGGTTATCAGGGTACAGTTCCGGTGACCATGGAGGACTGCATCTCGCACTGCCAGGCAGTTCGTCGGGGAGCCCCCAATACTTTCTGTATCGGTGATATGCCCTTTCTGTCCTATCAGGTCTCCAACCAGGAAGCAGTTAGAAATGCTGGACGTTTCTTGAAAGAAGCAGATATGGACGCAGTAAAATTAGAAGGGGGAATAAGGGTCTGTAGCCAGATTAAGGCAATAGCTGATGCCGGGATATTGGTGATGGGACATATCGGATTGACACCGCAAAGCTCAGGACAGCTGGGTGGATTTAAAGCCCAGGGTAGAGATGCGGCCAGTGCTCGTGAATTGATCAAGGATGCCCTGGCAATTCAGGAAGCAGGTGGCTATGCCCTCCTCTTAGAAGCAGTACCTCCGGAATTAAGTACATTTATTGCTAAAAAACTCACTATTCCGGTCTACTCTATTGGTGCCGGAGGCCCCTGTGACGGTCAATTGTTGATTTGCGGAGACATGCTGGGTCTATTCCAGGCTTTTACGCCTAAATTTGTCAAGAAATATGCCAATGTCGCTGAGATAGAGACAAATGCTTTTAAAGAATTTGTGAAAGAAGTAAAAAATGGTGAATTCCCTACGGATGAACATTGTTATCATATTAAAAAAGGTAAAGAAGACGAATTTTATGAAATGTTAAAAGAGTTTGAATAGTAAAAATAGAAAATTGTTTAGGGGAATTTATTTTTGATTGGAGGAAATCATGTCAAAAACATTAGCAGAGATAAGGGATTTTATGGAAAAGATGGATATCCCGGGTAGGGATCTTCATCATTTGCCTTCTTCTGAAAAAACCTTTCCGGATGGAGCACACTGGAGAATTGAAATTTCAGGGGTAGAGCGCGCTTCTACCATGGAAACGATGATCAAAGAGGCCAATAAGAGGAATGTAATTATCCATAGGGCCATTATTACAGTTCAGGGTTCAACACTTGTGGATTTCGAAGAGCTGAAAGCTATTGCCCAGATGGGTCATGATGAGAAGATTGAAGTTATTGCCACAATGGGGCCCAGGAAAGCCTGGGATGTAGGAGCCAGAGCCCCTGGATTTGAGGAGGGAGCTGCAGTTGGGTTTCGTCTAAGAGGTTCAGATAATATTTTGTACTGGTTGACTGATTTAATGCGAAATTTAGAAGCAGGGCTAAGAGGATTTCTGGTATTGGATGAAGGTTTACTAATGATTGTTAACCGGATGCGAGAGGAAAGTTTTATTCCGAAGGAGACAGTATTTAAATGGTCTGCCTTTGGCGGTTATTGCAGTGCAGCAGGTGCCAAGGTAGTAGAAAATATGGGGGCTAATTCCATGAATCCCACCTCTGATGTTTCTTTATCCATACTGGCGGGAATGCGTAAAGCAGTGAATATTCCTATTGATATTTACATGTTCATTACTGATGCAGAAGGTGGAATGTATAGGATATATGAGGCACCGGAAGTTGCCCGGGTTACTGCTCCCTGTTACTTTAAGATAGAACCCGGAATATCACAAGCTGTAATGTATAAACCCTGGATCCAGGAGAG
>CAYSAA010000018.1:0-16025 GCA_964428905.1 uncultured Atribacterota bacterium | reverse complement strand
AAAAAAAATGAGGTGAAAATGATGACAGTTGACCAATTAAAAGATGAGTTAACCATTATAGCAATTCCTGGGAATGTTCTATTTAAAGGAACAAATAATATATTAAAGATTAACAAATCATTGGGTGAGAAAATTGATTCCAGAATTAAGCAGGATAATTATTATGCTATTGTGCTGCTTTTAAAGGAAGGATGTAATTTAGAAAATTTCCGGAAAGAAGATTTGTATACGACTGGAAGTTTGGTAAAAGTAGAGAAGATAGATGATGCAAAGATGACCTTTGATCTAAATGTAGAAGTAATAGATAAAGTAGAAGTTAGTAATATAAGCCGGGAAGAGGATTTCTATGTTGGTAAATACAATATTATTACGGAGATTGAAGATTTAGATCAGAATACCCAAAAACAGATTCTTGAATATGTAAAAAAAATCACTGCCGAAATTAGCGGAGCCTTTATCGGTTCGGAACATTATATGCAATATATTAATAAAATTGACGATATGGATAAAATCATTGGTTATTTAATGCAGTTTATCAATATTTCCAGTTTTGAAAAACAAGAGTTATTTGAAATGAGATCTAAAAAGGAGAAGAGCTTAAAGTTTTTAGACATTTTGATTAAACAAAAAGAAAATATCAAATTTCAAATGGAAATCAATGCAAAGTTAACCGGTGAAGTCAATAAACAATATAGAGAAAAAGTGTTAAGAGAGCAATTAAAAGCAATCAAGGAAGAATTAAATGAAGGCGAGCAGCCTGAAAATAAAAAGAAGGACTATTTGACCTTAATCAATGAATCAAAAATGCCGGACGATGTGAAAGAGATTGCCCGAGCAGAAAATGATAAATTAGAGAATCAGGGGTCAAATAGTATGGAGATAAATATCATCAGAAACTATTTGGATTTACTGACATCCCTTCCCTGGGGAAAAAACAGTGTAAAGGAAGTAGATATTAAAGAAGCTAAAAAATTCTTAGAAAAAGACCACTACGGATTGGAGAAGGTGAAGGAAAGAATTATTCAGCATTTAACCGTGATGAAGCTGAAAAATAATCAACAAGGTTCCATCCTTCTTCTGGTAGGACCCCCGGGAACCGGCAAGACCAGCCTGGGGAAAAGCATTGCCAAAGCGCTACAGAGAGAATATGTGAGAATCAGCCTGGGAGGAGTAAGGGATGAAGCGGAAATAAGAGGACATCGCAGAACTTACATCGGTGCCCTTCCGGGAAGAATTATTCAGGGAATCAAAAAGGCTGGAAGCACTAATCCGGTGTTTATTTTGGATGAAGTAGATAAATTATTGGCTTCTCACATGGGAGATCCAACAAGTGCTTTACTGGAAGTTCTGGATCCGGAGCAAAACAATTCTTTTTCAGATCATTACCTGGAAGTTCCCTATAATTTGTCTGATGTATTTTTTATTGGGACAGCGAACTCTCTGAGGGATATTCCGGAACCCCTTAGAGATAGAATGGAAATCATTCCAATGAACAGTTATACCTCGACAGAGAAATTTCATATAGCCAAAGATCATCTGATTGATGAAGTATTAGCAAACCATGGAATTTCTCATGATCAGTTAAAGATAGAAGACAATGCTATCAAGGCAATCATAGACAAGCATACCCGGGAAGCAGGAGTGAGGGGTGTTAAAAAACAATTGTCTGCGATAGCCAGGCATGCAACAGAAAAAATTGTTGTTGAGGAAGTTAGACTTCCTTATCTAGTTAAAGAAGAAATGCTGCCTGATATCTTGGGACCCGAAACTTCCCATTATGACAAAGTTAAACAGTCCAATCCTCCTGGGGTAGTTACCGGATTGGCATGGACACCCGTTGGCGGAGATATTCTATTTATCGAAAGCGCCTTTATGCCGGGAAAAGGGAAGTTACTGTTAACCGGACAATTAGGTGATGTGATGAAAGAGTCAGCTCAAATATCCCAGAGTTTGATCAGGTCCAGATTGGTTTTGGAATTGAAGGATGTTCAGTTAGATAAACATGACCTTCATATTCATATACCGCAGGGTTCTATCCCCAAAGATGGACCATCAGCGGGTGTGACCTTGTTTACCTCCATAGCGTCATTGTTTACCGGCATACCGGTAGATGCCAAAACAGCTATGACCGGGGAGATATCTTTAAGAGGAGCAGTCCTCCCGGTTGGGGGAATTAAAGAAAAAGTCATTGCGGCCCATCGTTCAGGCATTAAAAGAATCATTCTTCCAGCGGAAAATAAAAAAAATCTTTGTGAGGTTCCCGAGGAAATAAAAAAAGATATTCAGTTTATTTTTATCGAAACCATAGAGGAATTAATTGCAGAAACCCTGGGTATCAAATTACCAAATGCGAGTAAATTGGATTATCGCATTAAAGATATCATAGATTTCAAGAGAGGAATTGTGAAAGTATAAGATAGGCTGGTTAATTTTAACCGCTTATAGAAGCTAATTTTTTCGCTTTCCACTATGATAAAGAGAGATTTTCTTTGATATGAAAGCCCCTCAGTACTATGCTGAGGGGCTTTATTTAAATTTTTTTCCAAAATTTAAGGATATCATATATAATCTAAAAGGTACGGTATTGAATTGACCAAAATAGTAGATAACAAAATCTGTCAAAGAACCGTCCCCTGACAGATTGTTCAATAATAAAGAAAGAAGGTGAAACCATGAAAAAGATTGCCATATTCCTTTTTATTGCTTTCATCGTGATTCCTTTAGTGCTAATAGGTTGCGGTGGTAGTCAAAATAAAGAAGAAGCAAAAAAAGGACCGGTTACAGTGGCTACTATGATTGATAGTGAAGGTGCGATTCTGGGAAATATGATGATGATGTTATTGAAACAAGAGGGTTTTGAAATTAACGACGAAACTGAGTTCGGGACCCCTGATATTCTCAGAAAAGCGTTGATGTCAGGAGAAGTTGATTTGGTATTGGATTATACCGGTTCAGGTCAATATTATCATGAAACAGATAATACGGAAGTCTGGTCTAATGCCAGAGAAGGGTATTTGCTAACTAAAAAGTTGGATAAGGAAGTAAATAATATTATTTGGTTAGAACCCGCTAATGTCAATAATACGGAAGCCCTGGCAGTGCGAAAGGAGTTTTCGGAGGAAAATAATATCAAGGATATGGAAGATTTTGCCAGATATGTGAATGAAGGAGGAAGAGTTAAACTAATTACCTCAGCTGCCTTTGCAGAGAATATTAAAGGACTACGAGGATTTGAACAGGTTTATGGATTTACGCTCACGTCCGATCAGCTCATCATCCTTGCTTCCGGAAATACTGCTGAAATGCTTAAAGCACTCGTGGAAGAAACCAATGGAGTCAATGTGTCCCTGGTTTACGGAACAGATGGTGCTTTAGAACAAATGAATCTTGTTGTTTTAGATGATCCTGAGAGTATTCCTCCGGTCTATCTTCCGGCTCCAGTCCTAAGAGGAGAAATTTATGAGCAGTATCCGGAAATTGAGACAATTCTCAAGGGATTATTTGAGAGTCTGGATATAGATATTTTGAGAAAGCTAAATTCAAAAGTTGCTTATGATGGTATGGACCCAGAGAAAGTAGCCCGGGATTACCTAGAGGAGAATGAGATGCTCAGCAAATAGAGGAATCACCATGAAGAAGTCTGGAAATAAAATTTCTGTTTTAGGAGCACTGATCATTGTCTTTTCCTTCCTATTTTTTAGTTTTGCTGAATACAGGCCAAATAGAGTACTGACCGGAACTGATATTAGTGCAAAAGAGCTTTTTGGAAATGGATTCTTTTTATTGCTATTTATCTCAATCATACTTGTTGTTTTGACAGTATTAAATAAGCGATCATATAAGCTGATGATTGGTATGTTCATCCTGTTTATCGTAGGGTTGGTTTTATACCTGTTGGGTAGCGCATTAAACGATCAGGCCTTTAATCAAACAGCAGCGGGAAGAATGTCCATCGGTGGTGGTTTTTGGGTGCTTCTTCTCGGCGTTTTCATGGTTTTAAGTGGCAGTTTTAAGGGCTATGGAAAAGCGATATTGCAGCGGAGATTGTTTTATCTGGCTATTTTCTTGATTATCGTTTTCTTTCTGCTTAGTGGTCATTTAGATAAGCTTTCTATAATGAAAGAGTTTTTTAACAGAAGTCATACATTTTTCCGACAATTTAACCGACATTTTTCCCTCGCATTTTTTTCAGTTCTGGTCAGTATTTTAATTGGCATTCCAACTGGCATCCTGATTTATAAAAGCAAAAGAACGAATAATCCACTTCTGTTTTTGATTAATTTAGGGCAGACTATTCCAACATTATCTTTGCTGGGACTCATTATGGTTCCTCTGACTTTTTTGGGTGAACGAAGTGAATTTCTCAGAAATATCGGTATAAAGAGCGTAGGTTTCACACCGGCTTTTTTAGTATTGATCATTTATGCTTTGTTTCCCATTGTGCACAATACCATTGCCGGACTCAATATGATTGACCAAAACCTGCTGGAGATTGCCAGTGGGATGGGAATGAAAGGTCATCAGTCATTTTGGAAGGTCCAATTACCCCTTTCTTTACCGGTTATCCTGGGAGGAATCAGAACAGCAATGACCCAATCTATCGGAAATACCATTCTCGCAGGGCTGATTGGAGGGGGAGGACTGGGTAGTATTATCTTCTTGGGTCTTGCTCAGGCAGCGCCGGATTTAATTTTATTAGGTGTTATTCCTTTAATTGCTATGGCATTTATGCTGGATTTTATGCTCTCATTTTTCATTTTTTATTATCGAAAAAAAGTTTTAGGAATCAAATTATGATCAAACTTGTCAATGTCAGCAAACGATATCAGGATATAATGGCTTTGGATCATTTCAACCTGGAAATTCCGGAAGGCTTACTCCTGGTTTTACTTGGACCATCCGGTTGTGGAAAATCAACCGTGATCAAGCTAATAAACAGGCTAATTCAGCCTACATCAGGAGAAATATATATCAATAACCAGAACATAAGCCTGATAGAATTTTCTAAACTTAGAAGAGGTATCGGGTATGCCATTCAAAGTACTGGCCTTTTTCCCCATTATAATGTGTATGAAAACATTGCCGTGGTACCTCGGCTGCTCAAATGGAAAAAATATGATATCGACCATCGGGTTGATACACTTTTAGATTTGTTAGGATTAAATCGAAATTATAAAGATAAGCTTCCTTCCGAACTTTCCGGAGGAGAAGGGCAGAGAGTCGGTGTAGCGAGAGCTCTTGCTGCTGATCCCCCAATCCTACTTATGGATGAACCCTTCGGTTCATTGGATCCACTGAATAGAGAAAGGCTGCAAAAAGAATTTTTCCGCATTCAAAAAAGGCTTAAGAAAACTGTCCTATTTGTGACCCATGATGTGGAAGAAGCCATCAGGCTGGCGGATAAAATAGCAGTAATGAGACCGGGTAAAATAGTGTCTTATGGAAGCCCATCTGATTTTATTACAGAAGATAAAGAAGAATATATTAAAGAATTTCTGGGAACTGAATATGCCCTAAAATTGCTAAGCAGGTTTATGGTTCAAGACTTCATCAATCCGAGATCTACGACAGTTACTCATGATGTTCCCGAGAGTCACCACTTTCTTATAAATAAGGAAAGCACTCTTTCAAATGCACTCTCCTTGATGATTGCAAAGGGAGTTAGATTCCTGGAAGTAACGAATAAAAAAGAGAAAATCGGTTTAATTCATTTTGAAGATATTCTGATGAATGTGTTTGGTGGAGAAAAAAATGAAAAGTAATAAAAAAAATTTTATGATAGTGACTATGGTACTTTTTCTATTGTTTCTCATCAGTATATTTAAATTCGATATCATGGAACATTTTCTTATTTTTTTCATTAAACCAAAAAATTTCTTTGTTGCCCGAGAAAGTTTGTTTGAACTGGCCAAGCAGCACATTTTTATTGTAGTAGTATCTAGCTCTTTATCTGTATTTATTGCCGTTTCCATTGCTATTTTGGTCCGATTTCCAATAATGAATGAATTAGAAGAATTTATCCTGGGAATAGCAATATTCGGACAGACTATTCCTACGGTTGCCATTCTGGCATTGCTAGTGCCCTTTTTGGGATATGGGTTTAAACCGGCACTTGTAGCTTTGTTTGTTTATGGTATTCTGCCGGTATTAAGAAATACGATCGAAGGATTGAATACCATATCGGAAGGAGTAAGAGAATCAGCAAGGGCTGTGGGCATGAACCCCTTCCAGATCATGTCCAAAGTAGAATTACCTCTTGCTTTTCCTGCTATTTTAGCAGGAATTAGAGTTTCGCTAATCTTAAATATAAGCGTTGCTACCATTGGTGCGGCGGTAGGACTAAGGGGTTTTGGCACACTGATTATTAATGGAATCAGAAGCGATGATATTATTATGGTTCTAAAGGGAGCCATTCCGGTATCCTTACTTGCTCTGACGGTTGAGAGTCTTTTTATGAATCTGGAAAAAAGATTTCAATCACCTTAATTTATGAAATCACTAGAAAAAAGAAACAATTAAATAACGGGTTCAAGTATTGCATGATCAGTTTTTAAGGGTTATATATTCTTATGGCTAGACTACTACGTATCCAATTTCACGGAATACTCTATCATATTACAGCCTGGGGAAATGCAAAATAGAATTTCTTTTTCAATACAGAGAACCGTCCCCTGTTTGATATATCAAAAAGAGCGGAAAAATTGTTTGGGAAATGTGAAAAATTGAGGGATTGATATGGCTACAATCATAAATATAAGGAAAATAATGAATGACAAATTGAAAGAAAACAAAGATTCTATGCTCGAGACAGCCAGAAAAAAAGTGCATTGAAAATAAAGAGGTTGTTTCTTATAACAATTTAACGAAGAAGAAAGGTAGGATCCATGGGCAAATATAATTTTGACGAAGTCATTTTACGAAAGGGTACCTACAGCGCAAAGTGGCAGGGATATGAAAGAAAGTTCCCCGGCTACGATGTGAAAGATGCCTTGTGTATGTGGGTAGCGGATATGGATTTTCTTTGTCCCGAAGAGGTCATTTCGGCTGTCATCAAAAGAGCAAAGCACGGTATCTATGGTTACACCTCAGAAGATGCTGTAGATGCCTTTAAAGAGGCGGCTTCCCATTGGTTGGCAAGGCATTATGGATTGAAAACAAATACTGAGTGGATGATTTTTATCGGAGGAGTGGTTCCCTCGATCAATGCGGCTATTCAGGAATTTACTGAACCGGAAGATGGTGTGATATTACAGCAGCCCGTTTATTATCCTTTCAGCGAAGCGGTCAGGGATTGCGGCAGGACGATCAGGGTGAATCAGCTTATTGAGAAGGATGGCTATTATGAAATGGATTTTACAAACCTGGAGCAATTGGCCCAAGAAGAGAGAACCAAACTTATCATTTTATGCAGCCCTCATAATCCGGTTGGACGGGTTTGGACCAAAGAGGAGCTCATTCGCTTGGGCAGGATTTGCTGCGAAAATGATGTTTTAATCTATTCTGATGAGATTCATGCTGATTTTATCATGAAAGGAAAAAAATTTATTTCTGCAGGAACTCTTTCAGCTGATATTACGGATAACCTCATTTTATCCTTTGCTCCCAGCAAAACATTTAACATAGCCGGCTTGTGTGCTTCTGTGATGGTTATCCCTAATGTGAAGATCAGGGAGAGAATGAAAAAGATAATCAAGACGAACCGCTACCCTGATGCTAATGTATTTGGTCCCATAGCAGGAGAGGCTGCCTACCGCTATGGTGATGATTATATGAAAGAATTGAATGAGTATATCGAATCAAATTTTGATTATGTGGTGGCATATACTAAAGAATGTTTAGAAGGGGTGAGACTAACAAAGCCCGAAGGAACCTATTTAGCCTGGTTAGATTGTAGAGGTACCGGAATGAGCAACAGAGAGATTAATTCCCTGGTATTGGAAAAAGCGAAGATAGCAGTAGACCCGGGAGAATGGTTTGGTGCCGGAGGAGAAGGATTTATCAGAATGAATTTAGCCTGCCCCAAGTCTATCGTAGCCGAAGCCATGGAAAGATTAAAAAAGGCACAAGATCGTGTTTGACAATGTCACAATGATGATTCTTTGGCAGCATTGATAAAAAGGGAATATTCATCCTATTCATAGCACAGAAGGAAAAATCATGTGGATTTGAAATATACGTTTTTCTACTATCATTGGAGTAATAGTTAATATGCAATAAAATTACTGTCTACTAGATTTAATTTTAGTGCCTATGCATGATGTTCCTTATGGTAAAGAAGGTCTGTAGTAAATGGGAAAAAGATATAATCAGGTTTATCAATTCAGGATTACCATAGAAGGTAGGGGGGGGTGGTCTGAATGATTATTAGAGATGCCACAGAAAATGACAATCTTAAAATGCTTGATATCCAAAAAAATGCTGCTCAAGTTGGAGAATTTGAAATAACTCTCATTAAAGCTGATTTTAGGAGCAAATCTAATTTTTTTAGCGATGGTTTTTACCTGGTAGCAGAAGATGAAAAAACATCTGACATAATAGGCTTTCTGGGAGTGGGAATAGATCATTTCAAAGTTAAAGATAAAGTATATCAAGGGGCTTACCTCTACGATTTAAGAACAAATCCAAGATATAGAGGAAAAGTGGCAAGATGGTTGAAAAGTATATCTGAAGAGACTGCAAATAGGTTGAGAAAAATGGGAATCGATTTTTATTTTGCTTCTGTAAAAACAGATAACCAACCATCTATGAAATTACTAAAACATTTTAACCTGACTTCAATATACAGTTATATTACTTATGCAGTTCCTGTTTTCAATAAAAAAATTTCTAAAAAGACAAAAATAGAAGTAGATTTTGATGTAAAAGAATTAGAAGATTTCTACAGTGAAGTGAATAATGAAATAGATTTTTTACCAATAGACTTAAAAAATAACTTTTTAAAAATAATAAGAGATGAAAATAGATTAGTAAAATTTAGTTATAATTCTGCCCAAATAATTGGTTGGGACACAAGAGGTATAGCGGATATTGGAGTAACCAACTTATCTAAGAAGTATAAAATTCTTTTAAAAACATTAGACATTACTTCAAAATTAATTCCCTTTATCAATGCTCCTGTACTCCACAAAACTATGAAAAGTTTTCGTGTACTAAAATTTGAATATAAAGAAGAAAATGACTTCAAAATATTGCTAACGTCACTTAGTGGTTATTGTTATAAGAACAAATTCTTTCTAATCATTTTCTTTATACCCGAAAATCAATCTTTCCATGAAAAAGTATTAGGAAAATTAAAATTTAGAACAGATTTAATCATAGCCGCAAATTCAGTTACAAACGTTGATTTTTCAAATCTCAAAAATTTAATATCGCTTCCCAGATTATAAAATAACCAAGACAATAGCCACGGGAGGGAATCTGGTTGGTTCCCGGGATTTTCTGGAAGAAATGTGCTGGTATGAATTATGTTATGTATGGCAAAACAATCAAAAGAGTTGAAAATGAAGAAAACTGATAATTCAAGACCTAAACCTGTATAAGCAAAGTCAAGTTGATAACAACTTGATTATTTATATTATGGTTGCCAAATAAACATTATCATAGGAATAGATGTTATTATTATAAGGATCTGTAAGGGCAACCCCATACGCCAATAATCATAGAATTTATATCCACCTGGTGCCATTACTAAAGTGTTTGATTGGTGACCGATGGGAGTCAGAAAAGGAGAAGAAGCCCCTACTGCGATTGTCATCAAAAAAGGGTCAATGGAAAATCCGGCATTTTGGGCAATGATAATTCCAATAGGTGCCATCAGGACCGCTGTTGCCGCATTATTAATAATGTTTGAAAGGAACATTGTTATAACCATTATTGTTGTAAGCATCATCCAGACAGGTAGTCCTGTTCCCACTGATTGGATTATATCAGCAATGGTATGTGCTCCACCGGATATTTCCAGGGCAGTTCCAACAGGTATCATTGCGCCCAATAATATAATAATTGCCCAGTCGATATCCTTATAGACATCCCGAAAAGGAATTACCCCGGTTAAAACCAGTAATAGTGCGGCAATAGAAAAAGAAACAGAAACATCCAAGATGTCCATAGCTGTGATTATAATGGCGGTAACAAAAATAGCAAGAGAAAGAATAATTCTTTTTTGATAACCAATACGCAAGCCTCTTTCTTCAAGGGGAATACACCCAATATTGCTGATAGTTTCATCCAATACCTGCGTTCTGCCTTGTAAGAGCAATACATCGCCCACCTGAAATTTAATATGACCAAGGCGTTGTCTGATCTGTTCATCACCACGAGCCACTGCTAATAAATTAATTCCATATCTGCTTCTTAGATTTAATTCTGCTGCTGTTTTCCCTAATATTTTTGAGCCGCTAATAACGATGACTTCTTTGTTGGAGATATTTTTTGACCCGATAGCATCTTTTCGAAACTGCTTACCTCCCAACAATCTAAATCCACTTATATCAACGAACTCCTTCATGTTTTCTGAATCTGCTTCCAAAATCAGGATATCATTGACCTTTAGTTCTTCAGAAAGATCCGGTGTATGTATACGTTTTTTATTGCGAATTAAACCTAAAATACTAATATCAAAATCTTTGATCTTTTGAATCTCAGCAATTGTTTTTCCCCGCAGATTGGAATTTCTAAGTACCCTTACCTCTGTGATGTAGTCATCTATATGAAAAAGCTCAGCTGGTTCATCTTTACCTTTTCTCCTTGGTAATAATCGCCATCCCAATAATGAAACAAACGCTATTCCTGTAATTGTTACAAGTAGACCAACAGGCATAAAATCAAACATTTTAAAAGCTGTTCCTATAGAATTGCTGCGAAAAGTTGCTATGATAATATTAGGGGGAGTACCAATCAATGTCATCATTCCACCGAGAATAGAACTAAAGGCCAAAGGCATAAGCAGATAAGAGGGAGGATGATTGTTTTTACGGGAAATCTTTATGGCTACAGGCATCATAATGGCTATAGCTCCCACATTATTCATAAATGCAGAGGCAATACCCGTAACCGTGCAAAGTATTACTGTCTGAAGAAGCATATTTTTGCCTAATTTTCCTAACCAGCGTGCAATGAGATCTATAAGTCCGGAGTTTTGAAGGCCCTGGCTGACTATCATGACAGCTACTACTGTTATTACTGCTGGATGTCCAAACCCGGAGAAGGTTTTTTCTGCGGGAATCACTCCAAAAATCGTCACTATAAATAGTGCCGCTAATGCAATAAAATCATAGCGTATCTTACCCCAAATAAATAAAACCAGGGTAATGAATAGCGTTATAAACACTATATTTTGTTCCATATATTTGCGCCCGGGTATAAATATTTTATAGTAGTTAGTAGTATAATATAATAACTTATTAGCGTTTGGAAATCAATTAATTAGAATCAATGACAAACATGAAGATAGTCGAGGTTAAGGTACTATTTATTGAAGTAAAGAATCAATCGAGTCAATAGGTTCAGAAAAGACATGGGGGTATATAATTATAGATAGCCGGAGGAATATTTTTGGCTTCTGGAGTTTGTGCAAAGAAAATATATTTGTCTTGGTGACTCGGCCTGAACTGCCCGATGCTCCTCAGCTTCTTGCCCAAGTCTAATGGCAAGATGCCATTTATTAGGTGTAGAAGAAAGTAGATCTTATCTTCGGATGGTTCTACACCGCTATACAAAAAGAGGAAAATTACTCCGAATTAATAAGGGGATTTATACAACCACTGCTTACATTGAAAGACTGAAGAAGAGAGAATATAGGGGTCAAATCTTTTTAATTGACAGATAGCCGAAATATTTTTAAAAATATAATTAAAGAGTTCAATATTATAGCTATGGCTGAAAATAGTATGTTAGGAGAAATAATCGGGTCAGTTCTTCACATTTGACATAAAACATAAAAATTATAATGTAAAGGAGGGAGTAATGTTTTGAACAATTCAGAAGTCAAGGTCGGAATCATTTGTCCATTAGGGGATGAATACAATATTTGCAAAGAAGTATTGGATTTGAAAAATGAATCTGAAATATCCGGACGTTTGATTTCAAAAAGAATAGAAAATAATGTAGAAGTTTATGCAATTAAGGCAGGGGTTGGTAAAATCAATTGTAGTTCTGCTACCCAATTAATTATTGATGAATTTCACACTGATTTTATCATTGATGCCGGTGTTGCCGGATCACTGACTGAAGATATTAATATTAATGATATTGTTTGTGGTAAATATTCATTCGAATATGACGCTAGCATGGCTAAGTCTTTGGGCAAAGAACCCGTAGGTGACGATAAGTCTTATTCTATGATCAGCAACCCATCTTATAAAAAAGAATTCGAAGAATTTGCTAACTATAACCAGAGAACAATGGGTATAAATATCCAATTTGGCAATATTGCTTGTGGAGAACATGATGTTAATGATACACAATTAAAACAGAAATTGCATCAGGAATTTGATGCTATTGCCTGCAATTGGGAAACCTCAGCTGTTTTAAAAGTGGCTAAATTAAATGAAATAAAAAGTCTTTCTTTCCGGGTTATCGTTGATGAGGCTAATGAAAGTATGGAGGATTTTTTTGATAAGAATTGCAAACCTGCTCTTCAAAAAATGTTCCCGGTATTAAAGGAATTTCTTTTTAGTGGCTGGATTAAGAAGTTTTATTAAGTTAATATAAAGAAAATAGACTTTTAAAGTAGAAATACATGGGAATCAGGTCTTGAAATATAAGTTTTCACTAGCCTTCAGGATTGATTTTGGGGGATGTTAACGCAGCCTTTGATTAAAATATTCGTGGCCACTCCAAAAAGACAAGTCGTTCCCAGAGAAATGAAAGGCAAGATGATCTTTGTTACTGTAAAAAAAGATTCGATATGGGGAATTAAAGCAGAATGGGTTGAGCGCAAAGAAAAAATCAGAATTTCAGATATAGAAAAAACCATCATAGACTGTTTGACTTTTCCGCAGTACTGTGGAGGAATTACGGAAATAGCTAAGGGAATTTGGATCGTGAAAGAAAAGATTGATTAAAAGAAACTATTAAGCTATGTGAAAAGACAAGAGAAAAATGTTGTGGCCAAGAGATTAGGTTATCTATTAGAAATACTGAATATTGGTGATTCTGATCTTTATTTGGAATTAAAAAAATACCTAAAAGATCGGTATGATTTGCTTGACCCCACTTTATCATTCAAAAAAATCAATAAAAACCATTGGCGCTTGATTGATAATTTTGGACAACAACAGATTAAAGATTTGGTAAGGTTTTAAAAAATGATTGATTTTTTTCATGCACAAAGATTATCTCTCAAAAACCATGTTTCTCCAGATACTATAGAAAAAGATTATTTGATTGAACTGATATTGTTTTCAGAGGAGGAACCGCCTTAAAAAAGATGTATTTTCCGGAATATTGGTTTTCAGAAGGCTTAGACTTTGTAATAAACAGGAAAGATGATATCAGTATTTACCGTGATACGATTTTTCGAATTTTGCAAAAAATATCTTCTGAGTATCCAATAGAGATTGATAAGCGTATTGTATTGGAAAGAGATAGATTACAATTGTTCATTACTTTTGACATTATTCCAGATATCTCTGGTATGAAAGAATTAAATATTAATAGTTTTCAGGTTACAAGATGGTAAAACAGAAAAAATGATCATCTTGAATTTATTTAGGTATTTATAATGAGGTTAAATGTAAAATGAAAGTTGACATCTATTTGATAAATGTCAACTTTAATGATAGAATATTGACATGTATAAAAAAGAATCCAAAATTATTATTGGTAAAATTATAAAACAGATAGAGGGTTATAATGCTTTTATCCCGGAAAAATTTCCTCCTCAGAATTTGTCTTTTCAGGGAGAAAGGTTCATTCAGCTTTTATCTACATCCAGCTTATTATTGGGGAAATTAGACGGGTTAACCAAACTTGTACCTGATATTGATTTTTTTATTTTTATGTATATTAAAAAAGAAGCGGCTTTATCAAGCCAGATAGAAGGAACTAAAGCACAATTGACTGATGCCTTACATGCTGAAGTTGAAAGAGCCCCTGAATTACCTTCAGACGTAGATGATATCTTGCATTATATTGAAGCGATGAACTTAGGCTTTCATGAGTTAAATAAAATTCCTTTGTCCTTAAGGTTAATCAAAAAAATTCATCAGAGATTATTAATCAATGCCAGAAGCAACCATTTCCCTTACCCCGGGGAATTCAGAAAAACTCAGAATTGGATAATGGGAAACAATCCCAATAATGCTCGCTTTGTACCTCCTCCTCCTCAGTATGTAGCATCCACTATGACCGACTTGGAAAGATATTTTTACACTAATACAACTGTACCTGCTTTAATAAAGATAGGTTTAATTCATGCACAATTTGAAACAATTCATCCATTTATTGATGGAAATGGTCGAACTGGCAGGTTGATTATTACGCTTTATCTTTGTCAAGAAAAATTATTGGAAAGGCCAGTGTTGTATTTTTCCGAATATTTAAAGAGGAATCGAGACCTATATTTCGATAAGTTAGAAGAATATAGGAAAGGAAACGTATTATCCTGGCTGGAATTTTTTTTAGAAGGTATTGGGAAAGTTACCGAAGATGCGATTGAAACCTCGAATAAAATTATTGAATTACGTGAGAAAAACCAACAAAAAATAATGAAATTAGGAAAGGGAGCTAAAAACGCTGACAAGCTACTAAAAAGTCTTTATAAATTACCCATCATTAATGTAAAAAAAGTTGAAGAATTTACTGGACTTTCGAGAGAGGGAGCGAATAGATTAGTGAAAAGATTTGTTAGCTTGAATCTTTTAGTACCAAAAGATAAAGATAAAAAGTATGGGAGAATTTTTATTTATAAAGACTATTTGCGTTTATTTGAAGATTCAAGATCAAAAGAAGACAAGAGATAAAAATAAATACAAAATGGATTCCAAAAAATCAAAATTAGTTATTATTATCAAGGAAAATATATGTTAATAGTTAACTATATAAGGAGGTTTAAAAATGGAACAAACTATCAAAGAATTAACCCTGCTGTTAATTTACCTCACATCATGGCAGGAGGAAGAATTTTCTATAAAAATTCATAGAAGTTGGAAAGGCTATCCTTTCGAAATTCTGAATGAATTACAGGAAGAAAATTATGTTTCCGGAAGCAAAAGGGCAAAATCAGTTTATCTTACTAATGAAGGAATCAAAAAGGCAAAAGAATTTATGGTAAAATATGTAAATGAAAAATAAAAACAACCACGTATTGAGTGCTCTGATCAATTAAAATAGTCAGATAATTATCTTTATCCCTCAATAATAGAATATTGATTTAAATATTCTTGCTTCTTATTCTATATCCGCAAACTACTCTATAGTCTTAATAAATTGCTCTACCAAAATTGCCGGAACACTATGAAATGAAATCCCCAAAAATATTATATTCTAAAAAGATAATTGGAGAGAAAAGGTATCATCCAAGATAAGAAAGAATTAAATTTTGATATTACAGGAAACAAGGTCTAAGGGCAAAGGGAAATCCTCTCAGGAGTAAATATATCACCGATAGGAGAATGTTTGCTTAAAAAATGATAGAACTTTGTAAGGGTGAGAGTTTTCTTGTCATTGGAACTGTTCTTTTATTTAACCATGAAAATATCAAGATAATCCATATGATCATTGTTCATCTGAAATCTAAAAGAGTTCTATTACTTGTAAATATAAAGTTAAAATAGTAGAAAAAAGGTTAACTAAAAGTAAACAGAGAATGAACCCCTTTTAGGGGTTCTTAAAGCCACCTGCTTTGCGGGTGCGATATTTACTGTTAATTGCATATAGCAATATTATCTATCTTATAGTAAAATAGATAGATGTGTTAAGCTCAAATTTTAAATTTCATTATTTATATGGGGATATAGCTCAGTTGGGAGAGCGCTGCGTTCGCATCGCAGAGGTCAGGGGTTCGAATCCCCTTATCTCCACCA
>CAYSAA010000017.1:0-4494 GCA_964428905.1 uncultured Atribacterota bacterium | reverse complement strand
AAAATATTTTCAGCTTATACCGGCCATCTTCCAAAAGATATTTATCGTAGAGATGATTCATATTGGTTTGATTTATAGTTAAATTGTTTTCTTTAAAAACACTTAGCCAGGTATCATATGGGAAGAGGCCAAGAGTATGAACCTCAGTGTAAATATTCAGTTTGTCATTTTGGCGAATCAGATAGATTACAGTTGCTTCATAGGTAGAATCTGACATGATAAAATTATTCTCAAATACCGTAACATAGATATCTTCCTTTTCGCCGGAGTAGGCAAAATTATTGTTTTGAAAATTTTCTTTAAGATGGGTTACTATTAGAAAAACACCACCGGGTTTTAAATGACCGACTGCATTACCAATAGCCTTTTTTAAATCAGCAATGGTGTTCATATACATGATAGAATCCGGGATAATCACTGCATCAAATTTGCGATTAAGATTAACAGTTCGCATGTCTCCATTTATATAGTGAACCTCAGGGTTGGTTTCTCTGGCAATATTAAGCATACCTTCACTAATGTCTACCCCGGTCAACTTGAAATGTTTCTTGAAATGAAAATCATGACCTCCAGCACCACAACCCAGGTGCAACATTGTAGCAGGATGTTTACTTGTTTTCTTTTTCAAGATCTTGGTATAAAATAATGCCTCTTCTTCGTAAGTTTCCGGAGGAGCCAGGATCCTATCAGTCCAGGCAAGTTCATTATACGCTTTCCAGTTCATTTCCTGCCTCTTTATTTCTTTATCATAGCAATATTTAAGATACAGGGGACGGTTCTCTGTATCAGAATCTTCTAATCTGGTGCAAAGCCAATCCTGTCAATCTGGCAAGCTGTCTTAAGGAACAGCCATTTAATTCCTTGAAATATTTTAAAACTTTTCTTTGAGTATCCGGTTTGGTATTTGGTAATGCTGCTAATTCCAAATGATATTTTTTGGAAACTAATTGTCTATTGGTTTTATCAGAGAAGGTATCTCTTTTTTCGGTGATATCCAGACATTGATCATCACCCTATTCATCTTCTACCGGTTCACTTTTAAAGCGGTCCTGGAAGAGATGCCCTTTTCTGTTGTACTGCCAGTTATAGTAATAGACATAGCTGGTGCCTATTTTTTTCATAGTGGTTGCTATGGGTTCTGGCCCTTCTTTTAACAGGAGGTGGATGTGATTATCCATTAAGCAATAGGCATAGATTTCACATTTGCTTTTTCTGCAATATCTTATGAGAGTATTGAGGAATCTTTCATAATCATCATCGCAAGCGAAGATGTTCTGTTGATTGATGCCTCTGGTCATGATATGGTAGATACCGGTACTGCTTTTGATTCGTGCTACCCGGGGCATAAATGAGTTCTCCTTGAATAAGGATTAGATAATATTATCTTAAATCATTAAAGGAAAGCTGTCAAACAGAGAACCGTCCCCTGTATTATATAGATCCCACAATGATTCTCTGGTTTTATTGGAAAATTCAACTAATATGAAAAAACTTTTAGAAGAGAATAAAGATAGAATAAACCATAAGGATTATTTGAAAATTAAAAAGAATATTCAAAATATGATGACTAAGGATATAGATAAAAAAATTGAAGAAAATATTGAAGAAAAATATTTTAATGAAATATTGGATGAATATTGTGGTTTTACCCAATTCAATTATGAAAAAATGGTTAACATGATTCTATTCTTTTCATCAAAATTTAATCGACTCTTTAAAACAAAACTCATGAAATTACTATTTTACTCTGATTTTGTCCATTTTCATGACCATACCCTTTCCATTACCGGATTGAAATACCTGAAAAACTATAACGGACCTACGCCAATTAAGCATGAGCTTTTATTGGGAGAATTATCTGATAAATATATTACCTACAAAGTAGATTATGTTGAGTCACCTAAGGAATGCATAGAAGAATTTGAAACAATTAAACCATTGGAAAAGCCAAACTTAACTATCTTTTCCAAAGAAGAGATGAATAGTATGAATAAAGTCCTAGATACTTTTAGATTTCTTACTTCTGAAAAAATATCTGAATATTCACATCAAGAAAAAGCCTGGAAAGCAACAAAAGCGAAGCAATTGATTAATTACAAAAATGCAGAAGACATAATATTATGTAAATGATAGATACTAATCCTTTCAAATATAATTAAAATGGATTATGAGATTACAAGGTTAGTTTGTTTATGGGAATAAAGTAGGTAAATATAGTGAAAATTGATATTTCATGAACCCACACCATCGTTTTTCCATAGGGACAAGGCCTACCCTATATCATTATTAACTATAGAGGAATTATTTGATAATCTTGAATGTCCAAAAACCAATGTGACCAGAAACCTTCTCTTAGAATCACCTGGCTTTTTGTAATTGTTATTTCTCCCTTTTTAAAGATGGGACCGCCAATAACAAAGGTATGATATTCACCATTTTCACCGCAGGAACAAATATCTCTTTTTTTAAGCTCCTCTACTAGCTTGCGATCTACTACTCGACCAATAATATCTTTGCTAAATAATTCTGCCTTGGCACTAACAACCACTGCTTTAAAGCCCAAACTGATGAATTCTTCTATAACTTCCTCTGGTGCTTTTTGCCACAGGGGTTCTATTGTGCTTATCTCTAATTCCTGACACACTCTTTCCACCCAGTTTTTATGCTCTGTTAAATAGATGTCACCAAAAACCATGCCTTTGGCCCCCCTTGTCTTTAAGTATGTTACTGCCTCTTTGAATTCCCTTTCATAAAGTTCCATATCATCACTGACCTCTTTTTGGAATAGGGGAATACCAATCAGTTGAGCTTGTAAATTAATGAGTTCTTTTTGGATACCATGAAAACAACATCTTTGGTGTTTTTGGGAAATTAAATTTAAAAGGAAACTTACCTGGTAACCCATCTGGATTGCCTTATAGTAGGCCAAACAGCTATCTTTGCCTCCACTCCAGGAGCCAATGAGGTCATTTATATTTTGAGGCTTATTAATTTTAACCAAACAATCTCCTCTCCTGAAAACGAATACTACCCCTGGCCATATATTATTATTCTGGCATAAAGAAAGTTTTTTGACTATCCTGATTGATCAGATTATTCTACAGTTGAATGCTATTTTTCAATTATAGACCCCATTGTCTTTCTCTTTTGAGACACGTTTTGCTACCTTATTCTCTATGTGTTGCTTCAATTCTTCGTTCATATTCTGATATCCAATTGCAGTTTTTGTTATCATCTTTTGCATTAAAAGAATGATAGGACCTTTAAATTTCTCTATCTGCCGAAACCTTGTAACCTTATTATCAATATATTCTAGTAAAAAGTCATGCATTCCGTTATAAATGAAAATCATGAAGCTGCCTCCCCATGATATTCTTTTACATGGTTCTATCTCATATATTTTCGGTTTAAAAACCATCTCCTTCATGCCGGGGGAAACAACTTTTATTCTTATTTTTTTACCAACTTCAAATTTCCCTTGAACTATTGGTATAAATGAATTCCAGTTCTCCCATGATTCAAAATCAACCAGTATATCCCACACTTCTGATATAGATGCATTAATATCTATCCAAGAATCCAATTCCCTGTACAATCTGTATTTCTTTAATAAAACCTTGCTTTCTCTACTTCCACTTAAATCTATGGTACTCATTATCAAGCGTTCCCTTTATTAAACTTGTTTGCGTTTGTTTAAGATATTATATTAACCTGTTTTTCCTTTAAGCATACCATATGTAATGATTATACGCTTTATCCTTTCTTGTCGAGCCACCGATAGCTCTACATTTAAATTCCCAGTCTGGCATTACATTTAATGTTTGTGTAAACCCTATTGTGTTTATTCCGCCAAATCCACAGGCTAAACACAATTGTCTATATTTTTCTTTAAAAGCAAATATAGTGGTAAGTTCTTCACTTCAACTTCTAAACGTATTGCCTTTGACAAACTCCAGAAGCCACATATGTTCCTCTTGCCATATGTTATTATTCTGGCATAAAGAAAGTTATTTGGCTATCCTGATTGATCAGATTATTCTATAGTTGAATGTAAATGTTATCTTTCAATGATAGACCCCATTGTATTCTTGAACACTTTTTAACTCCGGAAATTGAATTTCTTTATTTCAAAATTCCCCTTAGGATTTAGTAAATATTGTTATAAATCTTATAATTCAAGACCTTAGATTTTTACTTGATTTCCTATCATTAAATTTTTAGAATATTTCACCTATCTGTCAATAATAAAGATTTGACCCCTTTGCCTTTACTTTAGACTTTTTATCTACATGCCAAATATTGGGAAATCTTAATAAGTAAAAACTGATAATTCAAGACCTGACCCCCCCCATTTCTCTGGTATATAAATCTTTTGCTCTGGCACCATGGCATAGCTTTTTACTAACACATGAAATTAAAATGATTGTATTTGCCATCAATTATTCCTCAATAAAATAATCCAAATCAATTTTTTTAATACTATAGGAAGTTACC
>CAYSAA010000016.1:0-1616 GCA_964428905.1 uncultured Atribacterota bacterium | reverse complement strand
TAATAGCAAAGAAAAAGCAGAACAAAAAGTAACCAGGAAAAAGGCACACCTTTTTTAGAGGCTCTGAAAGCCACCCGCTATGCGGGTGCAATATTTATTGCAATGAAGACAGATTCTTTTATTGAGAAACAGAAACAACTTAAGAAAATTCAAAAACAATTGTCTCTTTAGGCGTAATGGAAGTGACAATAATGATAAGCGCATTCATTTTTATAAAATATTTAGATTTTTTTTAAATACTTTTTAGATTTAGATAATATAATAACAAATATATACCAAATCTTAATATAGCATTTTTATATTATAATTCAGGGAAGGGAAGCTGTTATTCTCAAATGCATAAAAAAGAAAAAGAACTGTTTTCAGAATTAATTTCTATTATCGCTCACCTGAGAGGTCCCCGGGGCTGTCTCTGGGACAGGAAACAGACCCTCAGTTCCATGGTCCCCAATATTATTGAGGAGGCACAGGAAGTAAAAGAAGCAGTGCAGGCAGAAGATTATCCGAATCTCTGTGAAGAATTGGGAGACTTGCTGATGGATATTCTAATGGAGATACAGATTGCTCATGAAGCAGGGTTATTTGATTACCAGCAAGTGTTAAGCGGTGCCAAAGAAAAATTTGTTCGTCGGCATCCCCATGTTTTTGGTGATGTTGTTGTCAATTCCCCGGAAGAAGCTTTGCTAGTTTGGAAGAAAATGAAAAAAGAAGAAAAAGAGAAGAATCACAATCAGGATGAAAAATTATAATTTTTCCTGATTTTATCTGGGATAGAGGATAAAAAAGGAGGTTTGATCATGGTAATGTTAAACATTTTAAAGGAGAATAGATTTGTTTTATTGGTCTCAGGAATAGGTTTGATAGGAATTCTGTTTTTGTCTGTTTCCGGAATTGTTTTTGCTTCCGATACACTTACTTTGAATTTAAATAAATCTATTGAGATTGCCCTGGAAAACAATCTGGGGTATAAAATTTCGCAAAGCTCAGTTGAGTTAAAAGAAGCTCAAATTGAAGAAGCAGAAGGAGCCAAAAAAATAAATGTAAAGTTAAAGGGTGGATATATTAGAATGAATGAAGCTCCTGATTCGGAGAGTATTATGGAGGGAGATTTTAGCTATCTTTTTTCTAGCGGACAGGGTATTCCCCAGATTGCGGTTAGTATTTCCAAAGTTCTGTATAGTGGTGGGAAATTTGAAACTTTTATTGAACAGGCCGAGGCTGATCAATCTATCACCCTGAATGACCTGGAGAAGAAAGCGCAAGAGGTTATCTACCAGGTGACTCAGGCCTATTATGGAGTGTTACAGGCGGAAGGACTGAAAAAGGTCAGTGAACAAGCAGTAACTCAGATTAATTCCCACCTGGAAACTTCTCAGGCTTTATTAGCAGAGGGCATAATTGCCCCGATTGATTTAAACCGTATTAAATCACAATTATCCAATTTGAAGTATAATTTAATCCGTGCCGAAAATGGCTATGAATTAGCGATCTATAATCTGAATTCTGTGATGGGCATTGATTTGGAAACCATAGTACAACTGCAAAACAATCTTTCCTATGAACCTTGTGAAATTACCCTTAGTGAGGCAATAGAATCATCTACCCAATATCGACCT
>CAYSAA010000015.1:0-8543 GCA_964428905.1 uncultured Atribacterota bacterium | reverse complement strand
TTGCTCTCTATCCTCTAAATATTTTTACTAATCCTTTTTAATTTTCTATATTCATTATAATTTTTAATAGCATACCAACCTAAACCTTCTCTGTCAATCCAATTTGTCAATTTTTTGAATTAAAAATTAAACCTGAACTCTTTAAATGCTGACCAGGGACACTTCGCTAACCCCAATTCACAAAGTCCTTTCTTCCTCCTCTAGCTTGTCTGTAAACTTCTTTTTGTATGGAAAAAGAACGATTCTGGAAATTCTATTGTTTTGCCATCAATCTAAAAAAACTAATTCTTCACTTTCCAAGCTTATTTTGGTTGAGCTGTTACCCTTATAAGCAGTAATTACCGTACTATAAATTCTGGATTCATCATCTGCCATATGAGTAAATTTTATGACTATATCCTCTTCAAACTGATTCTCCTGATTTAACTCAAGTCCCTGCTCTGAGATAATCCCATCTCCATAAGTTACCACCGTTACTTTATCCCCGGTTGTAACTCCACTTATACTAAGATGTACATAGCCAAAGGTTAAATCATTGATTGCTTCGGAGGTAGTATACCATTTAATATTATTTAAGTTTAATATTGGTGGATTATCCAAACAACCTGAACAAAACAAAACGAATAATATGATTATTAAAACAAATATTTTTTTCATAATTTAAATTCCTTTACTTTATTGAGAATAATTTAGCCATTAAATATATTTTTAATAATATTATACTGCTTGAGGAGGTCTTTAAACAATATCACATTAATAGCATTTATTAACTAATTATACCTCTTTCAGAAGCAGAAGGATATCTTATAAATTTCTTTTTAGAATAAATGAACTTTTGAAGCTTGACCCCATATCTTTTGCACAAATGCTCCTTCGGTCATATGTTATTATTCGGGCATAAAGAAAATAATTTAACTATCCTGGTTGATTAGATGATTCTATTATCAAGTTAGCTGGGGTGTTATTTTTCAATGATAGACCCCATTTTTTTTATACCACTTTAGGTGTTGTTAGGCAATTAAAAGATGAGTTTTCACACAGTCTGCCGCCCCCTGTATTTTTAAAGACAAGATCTATTTTTATTTTGATAGCTTTATTTTTTCAGCCATATGATAAATAATAATAAATAGAAAAAAGCTAATAATAATAGGAATAACAGCCAGACGGTATGCATAAACTAAACCAAATTTATCTGCAAGCCAGCCATAAATAAAAGGTGCGGTAGTTGAAGATACACCTTCAATAAAAAACACTAAACCAAAGATTTTCCCTCGAGACTTATTTGAGCTGACTTTAGTTATCCAGGCATGCTGAGAAGGATAATAAAACCCCTGCGACAATCCAATCCCTGCAACTATTATGCCAATTACTATTAATATAGTTGGATAAGTGAGAGTAAATGTTAGAAAAGCAGCAAGAATGGTTACAAAAATAGCAATTCTTAGGGGATCTTTCCGATCAAGCATTTTACTCATTAACAAACTTCCAGAAAGTTCACCAATAAAATATAAGCTTACTAACCAGGCTGATATGCCAGGACTTACACCAATACGGTCTGTTGCGTATATAGGCAGGAAAGAAAGTATTGCCCATGTTCCTATTCCGCGTAAACCACGACTTATAAAATAAACAATGAACAAAATTTGGTTTGCTAATTTCTCCGTGCTGATGTTATCACCCGGTATTTCATTTTTCAATTTAGTATAACCCCATGCAAGTAAATAGCCGGGAAGTGAAATAATTAGACAAGCTATTCTCCATCCCCACATTTGAACAATCCAGCCGAATATCAAGCTCATTATTGATACACCAAAAGTACCGGCTGCATTAAACAAACTGAGATCTCGGCCACGCTTTTCGGGTTTTGCCTTTTCCCCTACCATTGCCGTTGCAAGAGGATGAAAAGTAGATATTCCAATAGCCATAAGCAAAAGTATAGCAACAATAAAAGGAATATCGCTAATCCATATAAGGCTTCCCAGAAGAATAGATGATAGGGCAAATCCAAAGGAAATAAATAAGTGTTTATGGTTAAAATGGTCTCCCAAAAAACCAATGATTAGTGAAAATATAGAGCGCAAAGCAACGTGAATTGTAAGAATAAGCCCTGATTGGAAATAAGTTAGAGAATATTCCAGACGTAAAAAAGGTAGCAATAAAGGGATAATAAATATATAAGCATCATTATAGGCATGTCCCCATAAACTGATTTTCAGTTGAATATTTTTTGGATTTTTAACCATACAATTCCATTTTCTTGTTTTTTAGCACTAATTTATAGCATACTACTAAGTAAAAAAAATCAAATTTTATTTTTACATTACGGTATAAGAGTATTGCCTTGTATTGCCCAATTAGACAAAATAATAACAATTTACAGTAAAGAACACAGTCGATCAATTTAATGAGATAGACCAGTAGAAAATATTGAAAGAGAAATATATGTGGATAGGTCTTGAATTGTCAGTTTCCTTCATTTTCAGCTTTTTTTATTATCTTACTTGCAGGTGTATAATACAAACCAGGATATTGTCAAATCTCTTTTAGAGTATAGCATGCTTTTGGTTAGCCTGGTGTATTTTCATTTTTCTGTATTGTTTACCTAAAATATTTTTTCAGGGATGTTTTGGTATATGATTAAGATAAATACGTCTGATATAGAGAACCATCCCATGTATCGTCCAGTCGGAACCGCATAGTCGCTATTGTTGGATCGTTCCCATGGCTATTCCCAAAAATCTGACCCTATTTCAATTAAATTTCCTTCTGGATCGGTTATCATAGATGAACGCATTTTCCATGGTTCATTTCTTGGTGCATATACTTCTTTAGCTCCATTCTCTATCATCTTTTTATAAAAGATATCAACATTCTCTGGTTTACCAACATTAATGGCTAGTTCAAATGTGCCATTTATTCCAGTTGTGAATGAAGGCCGTTTTCCCAGAAGTTTAGGGAGCATCTTTCTTTCATACATGACGAATCGGATTCCCTTATGTTTAAATTCTGCATACGGGCCTTCTCCGTCCCATTCGATATCAATACCAATTATTTTATTGTAGAAATAAACCATAGTAGAGAGATTATTTACAAACAAACCTATCATATCAAATTTAACTTTCATGATATTCCTTTCTTAGCCATATCTTATCCGTAAAATTGCAGATAACTTCCCGCGAGTACCCGAAGTTAGCGGCCAACAGGAGCCAATTTTGGCGGAAGCCGAATGGCCACAGCCAGGTAATCGCTGTTAAGCGATGGACACGGGCTTTATAAATAAAACTGTTTTACTTTCATATTTTCAAACCTTACAATTCCCGAACTAATTCATTTATTGCTTCTGCTATTTCAATAACCTTGGCAAAATCTACTATCTCTAAATTATCCTTTGAGGTATGGGTTATATTTTGGCCTTCACTATTTTCCGTGAACCACTGTGAAGAGATGGCCATTGCCGGTCTGCCATATTGTAAAAAAATACTATGGTCTCCCTGTGACCATTTTATGCCTTCGGTAATATTGGGAAAACCATTAATGGTCTTCATAGCTTTTTGAAGAAAATCTTCTGACAAATCAAAAAAAGAAAAAGTTGTTTTACCTTCTTTATAGGCTGCTCCATCAATATTAATATTAAGCAAAATATTGTTAAAATTTCCTCGGTTTTCCTTGATATAATTCATCTGGCCGGAGGCAGCATAGTAATCTTCTCCATTAAGAGCGACTATTTCTATTTGCTTGTTTCCTGAATAATCTTTTAAAAGTTCTGCTAGAATTAATAAAACTGCTACTCCTGTAGCGTTATTTGTGGCTCTGGGTGATCCTTTTTTGCATCAATATGAGCAGTGATAACTATTCTTTCAGAAGCTTCTTTCCCAATATTGCCAATAACATTACATCCATTACTGGGTATCCTTTTGGAAACTGATTTAAGAATAGCCTGTTTCCCAATAGAGGAAATTAGCCTCATTCCTTCTTCTTCAGTCATATAGACCGAAGGTATATTAAAATCACCATCCTCAATAAGGGGAAAGGGATATACGCCCCCGGCGAGCGAAGGATTTCTGCCCGTAGCACTAATGATAGCTTTTACCTTACTATTTTCCAAAGAGGATATTATTTGCTGATGTTCTTCCGGATTATAAAACACGAAGTTTTTAGGCATAAGCTGTTCTTTGGCGATTTTTCCATATAAGCTAAACAACGGTCATAAAGTAATTGTTTATCCATTTTTATTCCTCCAGTCTTTGCCAAACCAATTTTCTAAAATTCCGAGCACTTGAATGCTTCGTGAAATGTGACTTGCCCTTGGGGGATATTTCCGTCAAACAAAAGAACAAAGAAGACTTCCTGGGGAACGCCTTCGTGAGAAAGCCCTTTCACATTCTCAAACCCAAATTGTCGGTAATACTGTGGATGTCCGACCAGGCAACAGCCTTTTGCCTTAAGAGCTTTCAAACGTGATAGCCCTTCATTTATCAGAGCCTTGCCAATTCCCCTGCGCTGAAAGTCCGGATGTACTGAAACCGGACCTAATCCGTACCAGTCTCTTGTGTCGTCTGACATACTCACCGGAAAAAAAGCAATATGCCCTACCACATGTCTGTTTACCTCTGCGACCAATGATACAGTCAGGGCATGAGCAGATCTCAGTGCCTCGATAATGAACTGTTCCGTATGATTACTGATTTCCAAATTTTCAAAGGCAGCCATGGTCACATCGGAAATTGCCTGAAAATCACTGCTTTTTTCATCTCTGATTAAAAGATTTTCTATCATTATGTCAACTCCTTTGTTTCGTGAAATTTTTGCATTGACATTATATCATATCCTGGTTTTCATTAAACGATTGATATAAAAAGTGTATAAGTATAAAAAATTACCTGTCTATTCATTCCCATTATTATTAATGCTAATTTCATAGCTCATCAGACAACAGTAGCAACTGCTCTAAGAAAATTTCGATGTCTTTAGAACCACAAATTTTTCTATTCCCAAAAATCTTAACCAATTTCAAAAAATTATTCTCTCCCAGGTTTTTGGGCTACGATAAAATAATTGGGAGGATTTTGAAATAAGTTTTGTTTCTCAATAATTTTAAATTCCTGTTTCGTTATGTAATTTATCAACTGTTTAGTTGTATATCTTTTTATGAGAGGGAAAACACCGATCTTTGATAACAAAGATATAAGAAAATCCCGGAAAGATTTTGTTTCCCCAAGACAATCTGTTGCCGATATAAAAAGACCTCCCGGTAGTAATAATTCCTGTATTCTTTTGAGGGTTTGTTCTAAGTCTTCTACAAAATAAAGGATATTAAATGCCAGCAATGCATCGACCTTTATCCCATCAAATTTCGGATCAAAGACATCCGCGACTATAAAGTCAATATTTGTAAGCTTTTTCTTTTCTGCTTTATCTTTGGCTAGTTCAATCATCTTATCCGAAATGTCAATGGCAATCATTTTATGGACATATTTAGAAAGTTCAATGGTTATAATGCCAGTCCCACAAGCATAATCAAAAACAGTTTGATCTGACCGGAGATACTTTTTAGTTAATCTAATGGTATCTTGATAAGTTTCCTTGTATTTCTCATTAACCTGCTTATCATAGTTCTTAGCTTCTTTATTCCAAAATTTCTTCGTTCTATCCATATCATTTCTACAAAATCAACTTTATAATTGTGTTCTATTCCACTTCGGCAATCATTTCAATTTCAACAGGTATATTGGATGGAAGCGCATTAGTTCCAATTGCTGAACGAGCATGTTGACCTTTTTCACCAAAAATTTCCAGCAAGAGGTCTGATGCACCATTGATAACCTTTGGTTGTTGGTCAAATTCCGGAACACAAGCCACAAATCCCAATAGCTTAACAATTCTTTTGATCTTATCTAAACTGCCTAAATGTCCTTGCAGTATGGCCAAAGCGTTGATAATAGCAATTTTTGCAGCGTCATAACCCTCCTCGATAGTAATATCTTTTCCTAATTTTCCCTGATAGACCAGCTGACCGGCTCTTTTGCATCCTTGCCCAGAAGTATAAACTAATTTACCTGTTTGCACGCAAGGCACATAAGAACCAATGGGTTTGGGTATTTCCGGAAGAATAATACCAATAGACTTAATTTTTTCTTCAATTTTTCCCATTTCTATTCTCCTTACATATCTTTCATTCTTTTAATTTTGTTTAAGTGCAATATATAGAATCAGATCTTGAATTATCAGTTTCCTTTATTTTCCACTTTTTTATTATCTTACTTACAGTTGTAAAATACAAACCAGGATATTGCCAAATCTCTTATAGAGTATAACCATACTCTTGGTTAGCCTGGTATATTTCTATTTCTCTTTATTGTTTGCCTGAAAAATCTTTTTCAGGGATGCTTTGGTATATAATTAAGATAAATTTGTCTGATATAGAGAACCGTCCCCTGTAGTTTTGGAGAACCGTCCCCTGTAGTTTTGTGCTATTATCAAGTTAGCTGCGGTGTTATTTTTCAATTATAGACCCCCATGATTTTCCCTTAATGGTTATTTACATGGCTCTTTTATTTATTTACTTTTAAGGAAGCCAGAAAAACTGGCAGCCCCCAATTTCCTTCGTTTGGCTAACATGGAAGCCCAAATTGTATTTCCGTCAACCTCAGTAATCAATTCTTTATTATATGCATTAATAAGAATTTCTCCTGTGGTTATATGCTTTAATTGAAACTCCTCAATATAAATACTAATGTCACGTAAGTTATTACTGGCAACAATACCGTCATTTTCTTTTGCTAAAGCTATTGATGAAGCCTCACCCCTGCCAATTAATTTTTGACCTTGATCTGGTTCGACAGCCAATTTATAAAACATATTGTATTCTTTTGTTCCAACTATAATTTCAACAATCTCAGCCTGACCAACGGAAACCAAGGCATCAATACGTACTTTCAAATGTACTATTTTTGGATTGGATAATTCTTCGTAAACTGGCCCTGGAATTACGATTCTCCCCGGATATAACTGCGGCAATAGGCTCTCATTCTTAACCCATAAAAAAGCGGAAATACAATCAGTGTCAAAGAAAAGCGAATCAGTCAATTAATTCGCCTCGCTTCATCTCATCACCATACACAATGTCATCACGAAAAGCATCTAATAGCCACTCTTCATATTTTCCGGTAGATATAACATCGGATTGCAAAAGATTTTCAGCTTGTTTTATGTAATAGCCATAAGTTCCCTTATTTTCATACTCCGGAGTAGATTTATACAAAGAAGCCTCATACCCTAACTTGGCGGCAGAGATGATGACATCCTTCTGCATATCTGCAGCATCAGACTGAGACAGTTCACCTTCTTCCTGTAAACGACAAAGCATCGCCTGTCTGCTGACACCAAAATACTGCTCCAATCTTATAACATCTTTGATTGCTAATTTCCGATTTTCTGTGCTTTTTATCTCTTGGATTTTTTCGTATAAAGCCGGTGGAGGTATTAGTAAATAAGATGAAAACTGATCAGCGGACTTTTCTGTTTGGTTGCCGCCCCCAATTTTACTTGGACAAATTGTTGAGGTCATATATTCATCAAAATAAAGATGATATAACTCGTGAGCCAGCGAGAACCTCTGTCGACCGTAAGACATACTTGAATTTACAGCTATTACTGTAGATGTATTATTTTTTAGACATGCACCACTTATTTTTTCTCCCAATGGATACTTGACTAATGTCACCTTTTCAAGCGTATATATTAAAGCAAAAATGTCAATAGGAGAAGTATTATCTTCTCCTAACTTTTTTCTGACACTGGATGCCTTATTACTTAAAGCCATCTTATCAATCATTCATTGTACCTCCGGCGATTTTATCCATCTGTATTTGGTTCAATGCAATTCTATTGATTACAGCCAAATCTTTTAGATCTTCACAGTCAATGCCCAAAGTGCGAAAAGCTAAGCTTATAGGTGATTTACACTCATCTGGTGATGTAATTATTGATACCGGACAGCAAAATAAAACTGCAATTTTATCTAGCATATCCGAACTAATTGCACGTTCTCCTGATTCAAATTTTGAAATTAGACTTTGGTCTACACCAAGATAACCGGCAATGTGTTTTTGTCCCAACCCGGCATTTTCTCGTAATGCTTTTATATTAGCTCCAATAGCTTCCATATCAAACATCATTAAAATCCTCCTTTCGCTTTTTACCCTATTTATAGTATATGCTATTCTTGTCATAAAATCAATGCTTAATATGAAGATTTTTATGACATTATTGAGGAAACAGGGGTGGGAAGCATAGGGACGTCGACTGTGTGAAAACTCATCTTTTTCTTGCCTAACAGTACATAACATGGCAAAATGAAAGCATAATTAATAATATAAAAGAAAGCTAAAGGTAAATAGCATATCCTATATCTCGGGTAAAGACCGGAACCAGAATATCCTCTTTCTGCAGAGCTTGGAAAAATATATTGGTCAAGAAAATTCGGTATCGTAATTTAGAAACCTGCCGGGACTGTCCGATAAAAGCAAGCTGCACCAGGGCGG
>CAYSAA010000014.1:0-10122 GCA_964428905.1 uncultured Atribacterota bacterium | reverse complement strand
ATTACTATCTCTTTGATGCCAATATCTCCAGAGATTTCACTCTCAATAAGGAAAATAATCGAAAAATAAAATTAAACTTTTCTATCAAGAATCTATTTGATCAACAGCCTGAATTGGTAATAGGTTATCCTATTCAAAGTAGAACATTTATGGTGGGCATCAGTACTGATTTTTAATTGGACAATTAAAGACAAGAGCAATTGAATTGTCTCCGTCTTTAGCAAAATATCATAAAGTGAAAAAATGAAGAATAAATTTATTTATATTACCCTGATCATTTCAATCGTTTTTCATCTTTGGGCCATTAATATTTTTTCTAATATATTTGGAATCTGGGAGGATCAGGAGAAAAAAGAACAATCAATAATATCTACTAAAATGGTATTACTTACCTCCAATTCGTTTTCTCATCCAGCAGGGAAAATAGCAGATCAATATTTCCAGCAGGATAAAGAAGATTCAGAGATCATTATTGCAGAGAATATTATCATGGGGCAGAAGAAAATCTTGGTCGAAAATATTGAAGAAGAGAAAAACATAAAGATTGATGGCAATTTGCCAAAGGCTGAAAAAATGATAGAGCAACAAGAACCGATAGGAAAGAAAAAAATAGAGAAAGTGGAAGAGGAAAATATTGTTCAGGAGAAAGGAGTAACTGTTTTAGCCAGAGAAAGAGACTTTGAAACAATTCAACCGGTGGTAGAGATAGAAAATGAGCAAAGAAAATCTCAAGATACTAAAATTATAGCGGAATCAAAAATGAAAGGAAAAGATGAAATAATTAGTAATGAGAAACTTATCATATCAGAAGATTTAAAAGAAAAAATGGATACATTCCAATCTTCAAATTCAGAAAAAGACCAAACAAATGAAAATAATCACTCGAAACAGAAAGGAAGTCCCCTTGATTTAACCCAAACGGAATTTTCAGGTAATCAGATCCTTCCTCCTGAAATTATCTCTTTCCATCAACCAGCATATCCTGAGAATTTACGAAAGAGGGAGATTGAAGGAAGAGTTCAGTTAAAGGTATTGATTAATAAGGAAGGTGAGGTTATTGAGGCGGAGATACATAGTACTTCCGGTTACCAGGATTTTGACCGGACAGCTGTGCAATCTGTCTATAAATGGCAATTCGAACCTGCCCAATTCAAAAATACCAAAAGGGACAGCTGGGTATTGATCCCTATAGTATTTTGTTTGCAATAAGCATAGAAAAGGAAGAGGTGTTAATATGAGTGAATTTATCCAACAGGGTGGAGTGGTTATGTATCCTTTGTTGGCTTTTTCAATAATTGCCCTGGCTATTATACTGGAGCGTTCTTTTTATTTTGGCAGGATAAGAAGGGAAATTCCAGAAAAAATCATACATCAGGTTAAGGTAAATATACAAAGAGGGGATACAAAAAAAGCTTTAGCATTATTTAAGCATGCTCACAATCCTGTTTATCGGATTTTAGCAAAAGGTATCAGTGTCTGGGAAAAGGGCTCCCAGGAAATGGAAAGAGAGATGGAAGAGGTTAAAATGCTCGAGTTTCCCAGAATGGAAAGACGCTTACCCATGCTCTATTTTATCGGCAAGATGAGTCCGTCATTGGGTTTGCTGGGAACAGTAATCGGTATGATTAAAACATTTCATTTTTTATCATTGAATGTCGAATCTCAACAATTAGCCCAAGGTATTTCTGAAGCTTTAACAACCACTGCATTTGGACTAATCATATCGATTCCCAGTCTGGCAGTCTACTATTATTTGATGAATAAATTGGAACAGGTAATTACTCATAGTGAAAAAAGGGAAATAGAATTAATTAACTATGCCCAAAAAATAGGTAATGCAAATGCGCAGATACAAGATTAAAAAAGCAGATTTAGAGGTAAATTTGGCTCCTTTGATTGATGTGATTTTTCTTTTATTGATATTTTTCATGGTTGCTTCAACCTTAAATGCTGATGAGATCCGGGCAACCATTCAATTACCACAGGTAGATATGCAGACAGAAGTAGAGAAAAATCCCACTACTTTATATCTTGATAAGTCAGGCAAGATAAGTGTGCAAGATAATTTTATTTCCTGGGATATGCTACAAGATTATTTGAGAGAAAAGCCTGAAGAAAAACTGGCAGGCATCGAAATCTATGCCGATAAAGAGGTTGATTTTGAATATGTAGCGAGATTGATGACTGTGGCCAGTAAATTAAAAATAGAGCTTATTAATTTTTGTCTGGAATATGATAACTCAGAAGAAATTTCATTTGGCCGATAATCAATATGCTATTAACAAATAGGCGACAAAGAGATCATCAATAAATTTGACTAACTTGACTATTTGACAAAAGAAATTGAATTAATTATGATGAAATTGAGAAGCATTTTCAATTAAAAATGAAATAATTGAAATGCTTTTTGCTGAGGTATGTCTTTATTATTCCAAATTAAAGTAATGTAAGAATCTCTCTATTGTCAAGAAAAAATAAGATATGAAAATCTTATCATAAAATATTATTAGGCCTTCAAAGAAGTATTAAGAGTGGTTCAGAAAGTAGAATCATGTTATTATCATTGGGAAGAGATTCATTAACAGATCAGGCAAATTACCCGACTTACTGATTCACTTCATCAGAAGACAGGCTTATTTAAAGTTTTATAAGTTTTTGGCTTTTTAAATGCCATAGTAATGAGCAGTACTAATAAAGAAATTAAAAAGAAAAGGTCCTGGTTTAGAAAGAATAATTAAGATGTCAGACCAATTTATTTTTACCCAAAATTTAAGTAAAGAATTTGGCGGGATTCAGGCTTTGCGCTCACTGAATTTTTCCGTTCATCAAGGAGAAATCCATGGTGTTATCGGGCCTAATGGTGCCGGTAAGACAACCTTAATTAATGTGATAACCGGGTTGGAAAAACCATCGACAGGAAGAGTGTTCTTTCAAGGAAAGGAAATTGACCAATTGCCTCCTGAAATTATATTTGAAATGGGCATTAGTCGTACTTTTCAAGATGGGAAAATTGTTTCAGGTTTAACTGTTTTAGAAAATGTGATGATTGGTTTATTTAATCAGGAAAAAGAGTACCAAAAGGATAGAAGTGTTCTAAGTAAATGGTTTGGTCAGTTTAGACAAGAGCATGAGACAAAAGCAAAGGGCAGAGAAATACTGAAAAGGTTCGAATTACAGTCTTTGGCTAATCGTTGGGCAGATGATTTAGTCTGGTTTGAAAGACAACTTGTTCAGATTGCCAGGGCCATTGCTTCCAAGCCACAGTTCTTGTTATTGGATGAACCAACAGCCGGAATGGGTATTTCCGAAAAAAGGATGATAGGAAATAAGTTAAAAGAAATCAATCAATCCGGTGTGACCATTATGTTAATCAGTCATGATATGCACTTTATTCGCCGCGTAGCTCAACGTATTACCGTATTGGATTTTGGCCAAAAAATTAGTGAAGGGATGTTCCAACAGGTATTGAGTGATCCCAGTGTTTGGGAGGCTTATTTTGGTGCCGGATACGTTGAAGGTGCCGGGAGGCGGGATATTTGAAAATTATTATTGCTCAAATAATAAACGGAGTAGCCCTGGGAAGTATCTATGTGTTATTGGTAACTGGTTTTAATCTAATGTTTTTAGTGGGTAAGATAATTCATTTTTCCTATCCTTATATTGTTGTTATATCAATCTATGCCTGCTGGGGTCTATTAAAGTTGACAGGTAATCCCATAATTGCTATCATCGGTACTCTAATAAGTTCGGTAGTTCTTCACCTGATTGTTGAACCAATATTTGCTTATATTAATACCAGAACAAGATCAATCGATATCAATGCCTCCTTTGTTGTATCATTGGGTATTGCTATGATTTTGACCGAAATAATGTCTCATCAGCTTAATTATGGATTCCCCATTGCCTTTCCCTTAAACTGGATGAGCAATGCCTTTTTTTTAGAATTCAATCAGATTCGCATGCCTGCCGGACAATTATATACCTTGTTGATTAGTATTTTTCTGGTTTTAATGTTATTTATTTTAATTTACCAAACTCAGCTGGGCAGAGCATTTCGAGCCGTTGCAGAAAATATATCAATGGCACGATTACAGGGAATTCCTATTAGAAGGTTGAATTTATTGCTGTACATTATTGCCGGGTTAGTAGGCGGCATTATTGCCCTGTTATTTTCTATGTTGTTGGGATCAGCTTCACCATGGCTGGGGGATTATGTTGCTTTAAAGATGCTTGCGATAGCTATTGTTGCCGGTCTGGGGAATCTGAAAGGCGGACTTATTTGTGGACTGGCATTGGGTATTATAGAGTCATTAATAATCCATTTTCTCCCGGGTTCCTGGTCTAATGCCATTGCTTTTTTAATGATGCTGACCGTTATATTGATAAAGCCCAGGGGTATTTTTAATAAAAATGGTATTGAGTCGTGAGTATTTAGTGAAATATTGCGGGAATATGTGAAAGCAAAACAGTATCGCGTAATCAGTATCGAGTATATAGTAAAGATAAAACCAATTCAGGATGAAAGATAACATTTTGCGCAGCAATAAATATAAATAAAATATAAGAGGATAAATCACGCCAGAAAAAGTAGAGAAAAAGGTACCAGCATACAAAACTTTCAAGACCTCAGAATCTGGCCAGAAGATATAAAGTTTGTAGCTGAATGATTTAGAAGATATAGTGAATTTATTTCATTACTGAATTAATTTTTATAGTTTTTTCTTGGTTTCATATTTAGTATTTTAACTCAATACTAAATACTCGATACTGTATACTATTTTATTACTCATTACTTGTCACTTATTACTGTATTCAGACTCGATACTCGATACGCAATACTCAATACTAATTTAAACAAATGGAGTCGAGTAAATTGATTTTATTATATTATTTTTTAGTATTTACTGCTATTTATATTTTAATGGGATGGTCTTTTTATTTACCCTATCGAGTTGGTCATCTCTATTTTTTACCGATATCGATTATGGCAATATGTGCTTATTTTGCTGGAATTGCTTCCCGTGAGTGGAATTGGCCTTTTCTTATAACGATAGCCCTCGGTATGTTCATAGGATTTATTCTCAGTTATGGAATTTCCTTGTTAATTGCTGATGCCCCTTGCTTTTCGGTGGTTATTGTCGGGTTAACATCCATGTTTATTGTAAAAACAGTCATTGAAAACTGGGATTGGGTAGGAGGGAGTATTGGTTTTTTTAATATTAATACACCTCCCCATCTGATTATTTGGACCTATCTCTTATTGATCATTGCGGGGTATCTTATATTTTCACTGGAAAATTCCCAGGTTGCTTTAAAAGCCAGTGTAGTATTTGATGATAAAAAATTAGCAGTATCCCTGGGCATTCGAAGTAAGAAAATCGGTATATTTTTTCATTCATTTTCTGGTATTCTGGCTGGTTTATCCGGTGTTTTATACGCATTACTCATTGGTGGTCTTACAATTGACTTTTTTGGTTTTAGCATGATCGGTACTTTGATGGCCATACTGTTTGTGGGAGGCCATACCTGTATGTGGGGGGTTGTTTTGGCAGCGCCTTTATTGGGTGGGATTCCTATCTTATTACCGGATATATTAGTGGCGTGGAAACAGGTTATCTATGGGGGATTATTGATTGCTATAATCTGTTTTCGTCCTGAGGGTTTAATTACCAGAAAACAGCTTTTTAGCTTAAGTAATCGTTTTAAAAAAATATGAACCAAAAAATTTGATACTATTGACTAAAGGTTGTATAATTTAAAAGAATGTTAAACTTCTTCGGGGCAGGGTGAGGTAATTGCAAAATGGATTACCAATTCCCGATCGGTGGTAATTCAATTCCTGATAGTCAACAGAGCAGGAATGAAAAGCCCACGAACCATTTTTGGTTGATCCGGTTAAAATCCGGAGCCGACAGTTATAGTCTGGATGAAAGAAGAAGAAATATCTTAGCTCATAGCCCCGAAGAAAATTCGAGGGCTTTTTTATTTCTAAAATCTCTCAGCGTTGCAAAATAACAGCAAAAAGAAAGGAAAGAAAAAATGAGCGTTAGATATATTAGTCATTATTCTATTTTTATTGCTTTATCGGTAATTACTGGGTACCTGATCCATTTTCCGATTTTACCCCAGGCACCATTTCTGTTATATGACCCAGGACATGTTTTTTTACTGATTGCTGCTTTTAAGTTTGGTCCACGAGCCGGAATGATGATGACCCTGATCTATGCAACCCTTTTTGCCTTGATTACCGGACAGGGTGGTCCTTACGGAGCACTAATGAATTTTCTTTCAACCAGCGCTTTTGTCCTGGTTTCCTCCTGGATTTATATGAAAAAACATAATAGAAGTGGGGCAATACTTGGCTTGGTTTTGGGTGTATTGGTTATGACTGCTGTGATGATTCCGGCTAACTTGATTATTACTCCTTTATATCTGGGTGTGGGAAGAGCAATGGTATTGCAACTCCTTTTACCGGCCATTATACCCTTTAATCTATTAAAAGGATTCATTAGTGGTATACTAACCTTATTGGTCTATAAAAAGATTTCACTCTTTTTAAATAAACAGGATATGATAGAAAGATAAATATATTGATAGTTGTAGAATGAAAAGTCAGATAGAGAAAGGATGATTTGTATGAATTGGAGCGGGAAAATTTTTGCTATTTTTTTAAAAATGATGTTGCTGCTGTTGTTAGTATCACTGATTTCCTTTTCGGTTATTGCGTCCCAGGACGAACAAAAACCTTGGAAGATTGATTTTCTCAATACTTTGACTGGTCCAATTGCCAGTATCGGAAGCTATATGTCCTGGAGTGCCCAGAGAGCTGCTCAGGAAATTAATGATGGTGGTGGAATTAATGGAAAACCGGTCATTGTTTTGGAGCATGATACTGGTGACTCCCCGGAAAAGGCTATTAGCGAGATGGCCAAAATTGTTGACCATGCTCTGGTGGTATTGGGCCCGGTCCCGGAAGTATGTATTCAGGCAGCCATGCCGTTGGCAGTCCATAGGGGTTTGTTTTGTATGCTAGCTTCAACCAGTTATGAAATTACTGTGAATTATTTTCCCTGGTCTATATCTTGGTTTCCTCCTACTGAGGAGGTACTTCCCGGGGTTACCAAAACCTGGGCTGAACTACATGAGTCCTTAGAACACGTGGTACAATTTACGGAAAAACAGGCCGTCTGGCCTCAAATGGCAGAATTTCATGCGGCAGGTTTACAATCTGCTGGTGTAAAGGAAGTATCAGAAGTGGAAGTCCCCAAAGATGCCATTATGTTTGATTCCCTGGTTGTCAAGGCGTTATCAAAAGAACCGGACGGTTTTATTGTAACCTGTAATCCGGAAAAGGCAGCCAAAATTGTTATCTCTTTACAAAAACAGGGATGGGATGACCCATCTAAAATACTTATTTTTAGTAGTGCGGATGATACCTCTCTTTATACCACTGCCGGACAGTATCTAAACGGCTGCTATATCTACAATTATATTGATCCCAACAGTCAGAACGATCGCTGGATATCTTTTCGGGATGACTATAAAAAGGAACATAGCGGATTGGAACCAAGTTCCTTATCTACTATCTATTATGATTGTGTTTATATGATTAAGGAGGCTATCGAGAAAACCGGTATAACCGGGGAAGGTGAACGTTTGACTGAAGAAAGAATCAAAATCAGGGATTATTGTCGGAATGTGAAATCTTTTCAGGGTATTCAACAAACCTGGGATATGAGCGATGGCATTCCTTCTGAAAAAGGTGCTTTTCTGTTTATCATTCGGGATAATCATAAGGAATTCGTTTGCCAGACAAATTAGAAAATGATAGTTCCTATAAGAATATATTTCATAATACTCAAGTTAATGTCTACAAAAGTGAGTATTTTATTTAACCATAAAAAACCACCTTCTTTGAAGGTGGTAATGGTTAAATTAATGGGTCTTACCATCAAAGATAAAGATGAGCTAACTGAAATATTTCTTACCTGAAATCCTAAATAGAGGCAGTGTTTCTGGGAGAGAATTGTTTAAAAGGTAGATAAGAGGTCAAGTGAAGAAGAGTATAGAAAAAACTTGCTAATAAAAATTTAAGCTTCTTTTGGGGGCTTCTTAAAACCACCCGCTATGCGGGTGCGATATTTATTGTTAAATGTGAAATTTAAGTCTAGATAGGCTACAATGGTGCCAAGAACTGAAAAAATACTTTGATAGACTGAGGTGAATATGAATCATTCCATTACAGATGTTTCCGGCATTCAAGTAGGGCATGCTCAGGATTTTGAAGCAGGCACCGGATGTACGGTGGTTATGGTAGAAAAAGGTGCGGTTGCCGGTGTTGATGTTCGAGGGGGTGCGCCTGGTACCCGGGAAACTGATTTATTGGATCCGGTAAATCTGGTCCAGAAAATTCATGCCATCTATCTTGCAGGTGGGAGTGCTTTTGGGTTAGATGGTGCTGCCGGTGTGATGTGTTTTTTGGAGGAAAGGGGAATTGGATTTGATACAGGCAATGTGAGGGTTCCCATTGTTTCAGGTGCAGTTATTTTTGATCTTATGATTGGAAATCCAGACATAAGACCTGACCGGGAAATGGGTTATCAGGCCTGCCTAAATGCCAATAATCGTGCCGTAAAAGAAGGATGTATCGGAGCCGGTACTGGAGCCACAGTCGGCAAATATTACGGTATTTCCCGATGTATGAAAGGTGGATTAGGCACAGCCAGTATTCAAAGAGATGATTTGGTAGTAGGTGCACTAGTCGTGGTCAATGCATTCGGAGATATTATTAATCCGGAAACCGGCGAAATTCTGGCAGGGACATTAAAAAAAGAAATCAATCAATTAGCTAATACAAATCAGTTATTAATCAATCTTATTTCTAGTGAAAAAGGTTCCTTCCTACAAAATACCACCCTGGGTGTTGTTGCCACCAATGCCGATTTATCTAAAGCGGAGGCAAAACGTCTATCCATGTCAGCCCATGACGGTTTTGCCAGATGTATTTCACCTTCCCATACCCTTTATGACGGAGATGTTATTTTTTCTCTGGCAACCGGGGAGATAGAAACTGATCTTAACCGGCTTAATTCTCTTTCTGCCCAAGTTGTTTCGCTAGCCGTCAAGCGGGCTATTCTTAAGGCTTCTACAATGTTTGGCATACCCAGTTATACAGATTTAGGGGCTAAGAATAGTTGATAGCTTCTGTTTTTATACGCATCTTCGAGAGATTTTCAACAAAAAGGCTTTTAAACCATAAGCAGTGTAAGCACTTTCAAGGGTTTGACTAAGAACTAAGATAGGTTAAATAGCTCCGTATAGAAAGATTTTAACTATTGGTATTTTGATGTTATAATGATAGCACCGTAATTACAAAGAAATTGATAATGGATATATATTATGGTACGAAAGGCGGATTACAATGAATAGTTTAAAAGATTTTAAATTTAGAGGACTGATAGTCGGGTTGGTTGTTTTTCTCATTTTGCTCATTGCTTTTATTGGTAGATTTTATATTCCTATGCTTTGGCTAAGTTCAGTCAATTATATTTCTGTATTTTGGAAAATCCTACTAACCCAGTTCTGGGTAGGTATTTTTTTTGCGGTATTATTTTTTATTATCAGTTTTGTCAATTTTAATTATGCCCGTCGTTATGCACCAGTGATTCAGTTAGATACCACTGCAGAAGAGAGTGAACGACCAGAAATGCAGTTATACAGAAGTTTGCAGAGTTTTCAAATCAGCAAACGATTTGTAATAGGATTTTCTTTAATTATATCTATATTAATGGGTATTTCAGAGTTGGCAAACTGGCAGGAAATACTGGTCTATCTCAATAGGGTTGCTTTTGGTATGAATGATCCCATTTTTGGTCAGGATATCGGATTTTACCTCTTCAGCCTTCCCTTCTTAGAATATATTCGTAACTGGTTAAGCTTTGCCATAGGTTTCATCTTGGTGATTGTTCTTATGGTCTACGTTGTTAAAAAAGCTATCCGATTTGAATATCGGAAACTCAGTATTGATCCTCCCGTAAAATTACATCTTTCTTTATTGTTGGGTACTTATTTAGTTTTACAGGCTGCTGCTTTCTGGATTAATGCCAGAAAAATACTGTATTC
>CAYSAA010000013.1:0-3252 GCA_964428905.1 uncultured Atribacterota bacterium | reverse complement strand
GTCAGCGGCATGAATAGCTCCTTGCTCATGTCTGGTTAATATGTTTTCAAATGGGAGCTTTTTTGTTTTCCCAAAAGTATCGTACAAAGGCATGATTGCTGCACCAATGATACCAAAAATTACCTTTACTTTTTCCTGTTTTAGAGATTCAACAATAATTTCAGTTCCGCTTAATTCCATATTCTTCACCTCTTTTCATTTTTTCAGCAATAATTAGCTGTTACTTATTTTATTTAATAAAAGACCCCAGCAGGCCGGTTCTTTCATTTCAAGACAAGGAACCTTCCGCTGGGGTCTTTTTTACCCACGGTGTAATACGAAACCATTTGCAACAATGATATCCGCATTCTATGCCACTTGGTCCAGACTTTTATATTTAAAACGGAACCCTAGACATACTTCCTTATATAATAAAAAAATCGTCCCCCCAGCCATGTGGCTAAGATAGGGACGAATTTATCGTGTTACCACCCTATTTCAGTAGAAAATTATTATTTTCTACCCTCTTTGCTTTTAAAAATAACCAAAATATTCGCTAAAAATATTTTCTTTTTAAGCTAAAAGTGAGTTTCAGTAACATTTACTGCCATATTTACACCAATTCATGGCTCTCTTTAGTAAATGATTACCTACTGGCTTCTTTGCTTTTAATATATTAATTTTAGCAATTCTACTAAGATATTCATTTTTTGTCAAATAAAATTTGTTTGTTTGTTGTGTGTGTTGTCTAAAACATACTATATCATTTTGGGTTAAGACTATTGTCTAAAAAATTGATCTTTAGACAGATAGGTCTCTGAAAGGAATAATCTATTCTACCTCTACTCAAATACTATCGATAATAATCAATTAGTATTAATAAATTTTAAAAGAATTATCATTCATGGTTGATTTTCTTTTAGATAATTTTCAACTTCTTCCCGTGTAGGTTGACCACTGGTAGATCCAATAGCAGAACACACTATGGAAGCAACCGCATTGGCAAAGCGAGTCATGTGCCCCAACTTCATTTTTTCTAGAACTCCTACAATTACTGCTGCAGTCAAAGAATCACCTGCCCCTGTTGTTTCAATAGCACTATTCACTTTAAATGGCCTGCCATATTGAATACCTTCTGAAGAACCTATAACACAACCATCCTTACCTAATTTAAGGGCAACAGTCTTGGGGCCTATATTCATTATTTTCTCAACGATTTTTTTAGGATTCCCATTTAAACCAAGAATTCCCGCCTCATTTAAATTTAATGAAACAATATCTGCTAAATTTTTCATGGTATAAAGTACAACACTATTAAAATATTCACTACTCCATAGGGAACTGCGATAATTTAAATCATAGGAAACCAATATATCTAATTGTTTACACTTTTGCATGAAATAAAATGATGCTTCCAGACAAGATTTGCTTATAGCTTGAGATATTCCACTTAAATGAAATATTTTCAGATTATCCAAGGATACTTTCTTGGCATCCTCTACGGAAAAATTTGCAGCGGCAGAATCCTGGCGTTTATAAATAAATTCATGGTCACCGTAAGCATCGTAGATAGCAAAATAAATACCCGTTTGGTGATGGTTATCATCAAAAACATATCTTGTATCAATATGCTCCCTTTTCCATAACTCCCTTATTTTTTTAGCAAAAAAATCATTTCCAAGACTGGTTGTATAGGAAGCCGGGTGGCCGAGTTTAGCTACTTCTAATGCCACATTTGATGTATCGCCACCGATAGCCATCTGAAAAGAAGGTAGTCCTTGAAATTCTTTTTTGGAAAAAAATCCAATCAAGGGTTCACCAAAACACATGACTTGCTTTATATAATCCATTATTTCATTATCTCCAAATATTTATAATATGAAATTCTTCGTATTTTTCAAGTAACTCAACATAAGATTATTAATTAAAGTTTCTATTTGTAATATTTTCTACATCTGTCAAATCATTTTAAGGTATTTTGTTCTATTCATCTGGACTAAAGACAACTCAATATAAAATTTTTTATCTTTCAATACATTTATAACAAATCGATATTCTTCAAAGCATTCCTTACTGTATTTTTTGTGCTTTCATCAATCTTGATAAGAGGACTTCGACTAAACCCAGCATCGATTCCCCGCATCTGTAAAATCGCATGCATGATCGGAACCGTAGGACCAGACTTGGTTATTTGTCTGATTCTCAAGATTTGTCGTTGGATTTCCATAGCCTGTTCTCTCTGGCCATCTAAGTAATCATGATACATCTTAGACATTATTTCGGGGTAGATATTGGCCATTCCACAGACCATTCCGGTAGCTCCGGCATCAAAAGCCCCCATAAAAATTGCTTCGGTTCCAATGATGAGATTAAAATCATCATAAGGGGCCACAGCATCCTGAAACTGGTAAAAATTGACCAAATCAAAGGAACTATCTTTACATCCCTTTAAACCGTAATCAGCTAATTTCTTTAACAATTCTGGAGTGACACGGTTTTGCGAATAGTGAATATTATTATAGACAAAAACCGGAAATTCTTCCTCACCAACGGCATCAAGCAAGGCTTTAAAATGCTCAAACATGGCTTGCTCTGGAAGATTGGGAGAATAATAGGGAGAGATGGCTCCTACTCCGGAAGCTCCTGCTTTTTTTGCGTGTTGGGCCAATGCAATGGTAGTATGAGTACTGGGAGCTCCCACATGAGCTACAACGGGTACTTTAGCATTGACTTCGTCAAGGATAATTTCTAAAGTTTTTTCACGTTCGGGTACAGACATCAAAGGCCCACATCCATAAGTACCAATAGGATAATAACCATTTACCTCAGGTAGAGTAAACCGAATGATTTCGCGAATTCCTTTCTCGTAAATTTCACCACTGGAAGTAAATGATGATAAGACTGGCGGAATCACGCCGATAAATTCCTTTGCTTTCATAATAAAACCTCCCTTACTAATTTTTATTTTAAAGGCACATAGCAAATAATTGGTTTCTTTAAGATAAAATATACCTATTTCCAGTTTTTGAGTATCTTATCTAAAATGAGACTGGTTCTAATTTGTAAATCATTAATTATTTTTTTGATATAATTTATAGTTTATATCATAATTGCGATTCCCAGGGATATTACCTTTATGAAACATACAATAAATATCATTTCTACGATGTTAATTGTCACGGTAGGACAGCCAGTTACCCGACTGCCCCCGCACAGATCCCAGCGTGCGGAATTACCGCACTGGGCTCTTCAGAAATACTCGCTTCCGTAAAA
>CAYSAA010000012.1:0-21014 GCA_964428905.1 uncultured Atribacterota bacterium | reverse complement strand
ATTAGGTATAATTTAAAAGAATTTTTAAAAAAGAAAGGTGTGGAATAAATGGAAGCCATTCAACAATTTTTGCCCTTAATTATTATATTTGCCATTTTTTATTTTATTCTGATACGTCCGCAGCAGCAAAGACAGAAAAAGCATAAAGAAATGTTAGAAAGTTTAAAAATTGGTGATAAGGTAATAACCATAGGCGGGATATATGGTGTGATAAGAGATATAAAAGGCGATGTATTTACTTTAGAAATCTCAAAAGATATAAAAATTAATACCACCAGAAATGCTATTGGCTCAAAAAGAGAAAAATAGTACTTAATGAAATAACTGAAAGAAAGAATAGTGAGGCAGGTGTTAAACCTGCCTCATTTCATGTTTGTAAATATAGTTAAGTCATAAGAGCAGAAAACGATTCCCCGGTAAATAAATTTTTATCTCAGATATAAATTGACAAAGAAATTCATTCAATATTATAATCATAGGGTATTTTGTCATAAAGCACATTTTGGATAAGTTAATGAGCCCCAGAAAATAGAAAGATAATGAGTTTTCAAAATTTAGTAGACATGGTCCATTTCTTATTTATGTTAAAGGAGTTGTTTAATATATGAAGCAATTAAGATTATTCAGATTTGTTATGATTGTATTGGTTATTGGGATTGCTGTTTTCTATGCTTTTCCTTTAGAGAAGAACATTAATCTAGGCCTTGATTTGCAGGGAGGTTCTCATATTGTATTGGAGTGCGTTGATACCCCGAATGCTCCCGTAGACAGCGATGCCGTGAATCGGGTGATGGAGATTATTAACAATCGAATAAATCCTGAAGGGGTAAAAGAGCCTGTTATTCAGCGTCAGGGTGAGAAAAGAATATTAGTGCAGTTACCAGGTATGGATGATCCACAGGAAGCCGAGAGTCTTATTGGCAAAACTGCTTTATTGGAATTTAAAGACGAGAGTGGTGAAACATTATTGACAGGTGCACATTTAAAAAATGCTAAAGCTTCGTTTGATCGCTTTGGTAGGGCCAATGTCGTACTGGAGTTTGATGAAGAGGGAGCAAAGCTCTTTGAACAAGCAACTTTGAGAAATGTAGGGAAAATTTTAGCAATTACCCTGGATGGGCAGGAAATTTCGGCTCCTGTGGTAGAAGAACCCATTCCTAGTGGTGAGGCTTCTATTGTGGGCCAATTCAGTGTAGAGGAAGCCCAGCAATTGGCATTATTATTAAGAAGCGGAGCTCTTCCAGTAGAGGTTAAGATTCTGGAAAACCGTTCAGTTGGACCAACCCTGGGGAAAGATTCTATTAATCGTGGCTTAAAAGCTGGGATAGTAGGTTTATTATTGATCCTTTTATTTATGGTAGTTTTCTATAAGGGCTTTGGCCTGGTTGCAGATCTGGCATTAGCAATATGTTTGCTTTTGGTTATGGGAGGACTGGCGATTTTAAATGCAACATTGACTTTGCCGGGCATTGCCGGAATCATCTTAACTATTGGAATGGCGGTTGATGCCAATATCCTTATTTTCGAGAGAATAAAAGAAGAATTAAAAATGGATAAAACATTTAGAGCTTCTATTGAAGCGGGTTTTTCTAAAGCGTTTGGAACAATATTGGATGCGAATGTTACCACCTTGATTGCTGCAATTGCTCTTCTTTATTTTGGTACCGGCCCTATTAGAGGATTTGCGGTAACTTTAAGTATAGGAATTGCAGTTAGTATGTTTACTGCAATTGTGGTAACTAAATTGGTTCTGGAATTAGTAGGACAGCGTTTCAATAAAAATGCTTTAGTCTAACATTGTATATTGGAGGAATATTCATGGAAATTATCAAAGATACGGATATTAAATTCGTTTCTAAAAGAAAGAAATTCTATCAAATTTCTGGTGTGATTATCTTGATTGGGATTATTTCATTGCTTTTTCAGGGATTTAACTTTGGTATTGACTTTGCCGGGGGGACATTGATGCAATTAGATTTCGAACAAGAAGTATCTGTATTAGAGATACGGAATGTTTTGGGTGAGATGAATTTAGCCAGCAGTACCATCCAGTCACTATCAGGTAATGAGTTTGTAATTCGGACAGACCAGACTGCCCTTCAGCAGAGGCAGGAAATCTTGGAGATGATTACAAATCAGATTGGGCCATTTGAGGTATTGAAAGTGGAAATGGTCGGCCCGGTTATAGGTGAATCGTTAAAAAGATTGGCAGTTTTTGCCATCATCTTTGCTTTTATCGGTATTATTTTATATATTACGATAAGATTTGAATTTAAATTTGCCATTGCTTCCATTGTAGCATTGGGGCACGATGTTTTAATTGCCCTGGGAATTCTCTCAATATTACAGAAAGAAATTACTATACCTATTATTGCAGCTATTTTAACTATTGTTGGCTATTCATTGAATAATACCATTGTTATTTTTGATCGATTGCGGGAACATCTGAAGTTACAAAAGCGTTCTACCCTGGAAGAGATCATCGATCTGAGTATCAATAAATCTTTAACCAGAACAATCAATACTGCTCTAACCACATTGTTACCAGTGTTGGCTCTCTATTTCTTTGGGGGCACTTTATCCGATTTTGCTTTTGTCTTATTAATTGGAATTGTTGTGGGAACTTATTCTTCTATTTGTATGGCTGGTCCCTTGCTGTTAGAGCTAAAAAAAAGCGGAAAAGGTTTATTCCAATCAGGAACCCTAGTGGATCAGAGCATAAAAGAAAAAAATATTAGAACTGGAAAAAAATTAAAGGGTAAAAAGAAGAAGTAATATGTTTGATACGAGTCATTCTATTTTATAGTATATGTCTGATAGAACATGGAAAGAGGTTGAATAAAATAAAGTGGATTATTGCCCGAGATGATGAAGGGTTAAAAGAGAATATAGCACATCAATTTGGCATAGATACAATTGTTGCCCAACTTTTAATTAATCGAGGACTGAAAGAGGCTAGTGACATTGAAGGTTTCTTGAATCCCCACTTGGATCATCTAATGAATCCTTTTTCTCTAAAAGGCATAGACAGAGCCCTTAATCGGATTAAGAAAGCATTTGATAATGAGGAAAAAATATTAATTTATGGGGATTATGATGTTGATGGAATGACCAGCACAGCCTTACTTTTTTCAGTATTAAGAGGTTTTAGCACAAATATCTATTATTATATACCGGATCGCTCTGACGAGGGTTATGGAATTAGCCAAAAAGGAATCCAGTTTGCCATTAAGTACCAAATATCACTGATTATTACTGTTGATTGCGGCATCACTGCCCATCAGGAGGTTAAACAGCTTAATGATTTAAATATTGATACTATTGTGACAGATCACCATGAACCCTTGAAAAGGCTTCCCACAGCATACACGATTATCAATCCAAAAACTTGTGATTATCCTTTTAAAGAGCTGGCTGGTGTGGGGGTTGTTTTTAAATTAGCCCAAGCTATATATGCGAGTCTTGGGGAAAAAGATGAAGCAATTGACAAAAATTTAGATTTAGTGGCTTTAGGCACTATTGCTGATTCAGTTCCTATTTTGGGCGAGAATAGAATTTTGGTTAAATATGGACTTAGCCAACTTATCAAAAGTGATAAGATAGGTCTAAAAACTTTATTAGAACATTATAATCATCGGAACCTATCTCACCCTTTGTTGGTTGAAGAACTTAGCTTTGGTTTAATACCTGTTCTAAATTCAACAGGAAGGATTGGAAATTCTCACAATGTAGTTGATTTATTATTAACTGATTCCCTTTATCGTGCTCAGTTTTTGGTTGAAAAAATGCTGAAATTGAATAATGAAAGAAAGACACTTACCCAAAAGGTCTTGGAGGAAGCAAGGCAAATAGCTTACGAAAAAAACTTGATGAAAAAGCAGAAAATATTAGTCCTTGCCTCTGACCAATGGCATCCCGGTGTACTTGGTATTGTAGCATCAAAAATAATGGAAGAGCTTTCTCAGCCAATCATTATGATTTCAATCAGCCGCGGCACTGGAAAGGGATCAGGTCGAAACCAGGGAGAATTTGATTTTTCAAAAATTCTTTTTGAGTGTTCTGAATTACTAGTTCGATATGGTGGTCATAAATATGCTGCTGGGATTACCATTTCTGAGGAGAATATAGATTTATTCAGTCGAAGAATAAATAAAATATTAGAAACGACTTTATCTGCTAATCAATTTAGTGAACCAATGATTCAGATTGATAGTATGATTGGATTTGACAAAATAAATTGGGATTTTGTGAGTGTTTTAGAAAAACTGAGGCCATTTGGACCTGGTAATCCTGAACCGGTTTTTGGTGGTTATAAATTTCCTCTTGTTTCCTGGAAAAGAGTTGGAAAAGACGAAAGGCATCTTAAGGTAAGTCTGGGTAAAATGGGGTCTTATATTGATGGGATTGCTTTTCAAATGGGTGGAAAAGATCTGAATGTTATAAATTGTAATAACATTGATGTAGCCTTTCATTTAGCAACAAATTATTGGAATGGTAAGGAGTCAATACAGTTAATGATAAAAGATATCAAGTAAAGTGTGAGGAGTAACATGAATAAAATTGATTTAAAAAGTAAAATAAGAAACATTCCGGATTTTCCGGTCAAAGGGATTCAATTTAAGGATATTACTACCTTGGTAAAAGATAAAGATGCTTATAAGTACTGTATCGATCAGATTACTAAACATTGTCAAACCTTGAATATTGATTATATTGCTGGAATTGAAGCGCGTGGTTTTATTATCGGTGCTCCGGTAGCATACAAGCTCAATTTAGGGTTTTTACTTATTAGGAAAAAAGGCCGGCTACCGGCTGATGTAGAGCGTATTTCTTACCAATTAGAATATGGAGAAAGTATTTTAGAAATCCATCGGGATGCCTTCCAGAAAGGTGACCGCATTATGGTTATTGATGATCTTCTGGCTACAGGTGGAACTACATTGGCAGTATTTAAGCTGATTGAAAAACTCAATGGTAGAGTTGTAGGGGCTGATTTTATTATTGAGCTGGAAATGTTACATGCGAGGGAAAAATTAAAAGGATATGAAATATTTTCCCTGGTGAAGTATAATATATAAAATAAAAACCTAATAGTAATCAAAATCTATGCTCTATTATTATCTTATTACACTAATCTTCCATCTTCCTGAACTAAAGAGGTGTTCACAATCGATAACTCTGTTACGATTGAATTATTAATTGAAAAAATCAAATCTTACAATCCCGAAGCTAATATTGACGTAGTCTTGAAGGCCTATCATTTCTCTCAAAATGCCCACCGTAATCAAAAACGTTATTCTGGACAACCTTATTTGTCTCATCCCCTGGAAGTAGCATATATTCTATCTGACTTAAATCTGGATGTAATAACCATAGCAGCAGGTTTACTCCATGATGTAGTAGAAGATACCAACTTAAAGCTGGAAGATGTAAAAAAGGAATTCGGAGAAGAAGTAGCGATGTTAGTTAACGGGGTAACCAAACTTAGTAAGATTTCTTACCAAACAACAGAAGAAAGACAGGCAGAAAATTTTAGGAAAATGTTTTTAGCCATTGCTGAAGATATCAGAGTGATTCTAATAAAGTTGGCTGATCGTCTGAATAATATGAGAACACTAAAATATATGCCGGCACCAAAGCGTTTAAAGAAGGCCAAAGAGACATTAGATATTTATGTACCCATTGCCAATCGCTTAGGACTGTATCGGGTGAAATGGGAATTAGAAGATGATTCACTACTTAATTTGGCTCCTAAAGAATACAATGATCTTGCTAAAAAGGTAGCCAAAAGCAGGGTAGAAAGAGAAAAATATATCGAATCCATCAAAGACAGAATAGCGGAAGAATTAAAGAAATTCGGCATTAAGGCCAGTATTCAAGGCAGGCCAAAAAATATATATAGTATCTATAAAAAAATGGAAGATCAGGATAAAAATTTTTTCCAGATTTATGATTTGATGGCTATTAGAATTATCTGTAATTCGATTACAGATTGTTATGCTGCATTGGGACTTTTACATTCTATATGGAAGCCGATGCCGGGGAGATTTAAGGATTATATTGCCATGCCTAAATCGAACATGTATCAGTCTTTACATACTACTGTTGTAACTTCTGAAGGTGAACCATTAGAGGTTCAGATTAGAACTGTAGAAATGCACCGAACATCCGAATATGGGATTGCTGCTCATTGGAAATATAAGGAGAAGGGAGATCTACAAAAAGATAAAAAATTTGAAGATAGACTAATCTGGCTAAGGCAGATATTGGAGTGGCAAAAAGAATTGAAAGATCCTCTTGAATTTATGGAAAATCTGAAGATAGATTTATTACAATACGAAGTTTATACATTTACACCAAAAGGTGATGTAAAGGTATTGCCTTTGGGTGCAACTCCTGTTGATTTTGCCTATGCCATACATACAGAAATAGGCCATCGTTGCGTTGGAGCCAAGGTAAACAATAAAATTGTTCCACTTGATCGTAAGTTAAATAGTGGTGATATTGTAGAGATCTTGACTTCTAAAACCTCAAGTGGGCCAACTCGGGATTGGTTAAAATTTGTGCAGACATCCGGTGCCAAAACACGTATTAAGGCGTGGTTTAAAAAAGAGTTGCGTAAGGAACACATAGAAAGAGGCAAGGGATTAGTCTTACGGGAATTGGAGAAATACAAGATACCCTGGAATTCTGAACTGGAAGAAAAATTTGAAAATGCCTGTCAACCCATGGGCTATACCGATATCGATGCTTTGCTTGAAGCAATTGGATATAAGAAACTAAGCGCCGGCCAATTAATTAATAAGGTCTTGCCCCAAGAGGAAAAGCAACAAATTCAGGTTAAGATTAAGGGAGACACAAAAAAAGAGAGGAAAATTGACAGGGGAGTCAGGGTTGATGGAGTTGACAATATTTTAATTCGGTTTGCTAAATGTTGTCATCCAGTACCAGGAGATGATATTGTTGGATACATTACCAGAGGAAGAGGTGTTACCATCCACCGGGTAGAATGTCCAAACCTGAAAAATATTTCAGGGGAAGAAGGCCGTTTAATTAATGCCGAATGGTATAAAACAGAAAATGATTATTTCCCGGTAAAAATTAAGATTGTTTCTGCTGATAGAAAGAATTTAATTTCGGATGTTTCGATGGTACTTTCAAATCATAAGGCCGCGATTAAACATATTAATGGATCAGCGAATAAGAATAGCATTGCGGTGATTCATCTAACAATAGAAGTCAGCACACTTGATCATTTAAAAGAAATTATGGATCGTTTAAAAAGCCTGAAAGCAATAAAGGAAGTTAAGAGAATAGAAGGAGAATAAGCGGAAGAAGGAGATATGAAAGCAATTATTCAGAGGGTGAGCAAAGCTTCAGTAAAGGTGGATAGCCAGAAAATTGCCCAAATCAACCACGGCATGTTGATTTTATTGGGAGTTAAAAAAGGTGACACTGAGAAAGAAGTAGAGTTACTGGCTAAAAAAACAGCAAATCTCAGAATATTCAGTGACAAAGAGGGTAAGATGAATCTTTCACTGCTAGAAATCGATGGCCAGGCTATTGTAGTATCCCAATTTACACTCTATGGGAACTGTAAAAAGGGGAGAAGGCCTAGCTTTATAGATGCAGCTTTACCAGAAAAGGCTGATTTTCTTTACCAGCATTATGTTCAATGCCTTAAAAATGAAAATATTTCTGTGCAGACAGGGCACTTTCAAGCAATGATGCAGGTAGAAATTGTAAATGAGGGACCCGTTACTATTATTTTAGATAGTGATGAGCTGCAAAATAAATAAAATAATTAAGAAGTGAAGAAAGTATTATGAATATGAATAATAATCTATATCTAGAAAAAATGGTTTTAGGCCAACTGGCAACGAATTGTTATCTTCTGGGTTGCAATAAGAGTAAAGAAGCAGCAGTTATTGATCCTGCAGAAGAAAACGATATCATTTTAAATCAGTTAGGGGAAAAGGGTTTTTTTCTTAAATATATTATCAATACCCATGGGCACGCTGATCATATTGGGGGAAATAAAATGTTGAAAGATAAATTTTCAGCCAGATTATTAATTCATCGTTTGGATGAAAGTATGTTGACTGATCCTAAGATGAATTTATCTTTTTATACCGGCATATCTGTCAAATCACCTCCAGCTGATGATTATCTGGAAGAGGGGAAAATTATCAGCATAGGTTCCCTGGATATTTCTGTAATTCATACCCCCGGTCATTCACCCGGTAGTGTTTCGCTGGTTATAGGTAAAAAGATTTTCACAGGAGATACCCTTTTTGCGAATGGAATAGGTCGAACTGATTTACCGGGCGGATCTATGTCTCAAATAAATCAATCTATTAAGGAGAAACTCATGGTTCTTGATGTTACCTGTGAAATATTTCCAGGACATGGACCGGGTTCAACTCTTAAGCAGGAAATTCTGAACAATTCATGGCTTCAGTGAAAATGAAAAATGAAAGCAATTTTAAAGAGGAGGAGGATGATGATGATGCAATATGATATTCAGAATATTAATTTAGCCGAGCAGGGCTTTAGAAGAATCATATGGGCTCAAAATCAAATGCCGGTACTAGAAGCAATCCGGAAACGATTTGAACAGGAGAAACCATTTAAAAAGATCAAAATCGCTGCCTGTCTTCATGTGACATCCGAAACTGCCAATCTTGTAACAGCACTGAGATCCGCTGGTGCTGAAATTAACTTATGTGCGTCAAATCCATTAAGTACCCAGGATGATGTAGCGGCTTCATTGGTTAGGGATTACGAAATCCCGGTTTTTGCTATAAAGGGGATAGATAATAAGGGTTATTATCATCATATTGTACAAGCATTAAATAGTAAACCAAACATTACCATGGATGACGGTGCAGATTTAGTATCAATGATTCACTCCAGTCAAAAGGACTTGATCAAAGATATTATCGGCGGAACAGAGGAGACAACCACCGGTGTTATTCGACTGAGAAGCATGCAGAAAGAGGGAGCTTTACAGTATCCTATTGTTGCGGTTAATGATGCTTTAACAAAACATCTTTTTGACAATCGATATGGCACCGGACAGAGTACAATTGATGGCCTGTTAAGGGCTACCAATATACTATTAGCAGGGAAAATTGTTGTGATATGCGGGTATGGTTGGTGTGCCAGAGGGGTGGCGAATAGAGCCAGAGGAATGGGAGCACGAGTTGTTATTACTGAGATTGATCCTTTAAAGGCACTGGAGGCAGTAATGGACGGATTTCAAGTAAGCACAATTCGTAAAGTTGCCAGCATTGGAGACATTTTTATTACTTTAACTGGAAATAAGAATGTTATTGCCAGGAAAGAATTCCTATTGATGAAAGATGGTGCCATTCTGGCAAATGCAGGACATTTTAATGTGGAAATTGACATTCCTTCTTTAGAAGAATTGGTGCTACGCAAGGAGGTAGTTAGGGATGATGTTATTTCATATATTCTAAAAGGTCAAAAAAGAATATACTTGCTTGCTGAAGGAAGATTGCTAAATTTGGCTGCAGCAGAAGGACATCCTGCCAGTGTTATGGATATGAGCTTTGCAAACCAGGCTTTATCTGTTGAATATCTTTTTAAAGAAGGTCATTCCTTATCAAAAGAGGTTTATGCTGTGCCGCAGGATATTGATCAGAGGATTGCCTTTCTCAAGCTTAAGAGTATGGGGATTGAGATTGATCGGCTTACTTCTGAACAAAAAAAATATCTGGAAAGCTGGCAAGAGGGAACTTAGTTCAGTTTTTCAGAATAATGTGATGGTAAATTTTTTAGCATGATCTATAGTAATGGATTTTGGGATTATTTAAAAGAAGGATTTCTTAACCTGATTTATCCTCTCAGTTGTGAAAACTGTGGTAAAGAGATTAAAGAATCGAAGGGATATGCGATCTGTGATAACTGTATAAACCAGATCAAATTTATTTCTTCTCCTTATTGCTATCAATGCGGGAAACCCTTATCATCCGAGGTTTCTTTTGAAAAAGGAGCTATTTGTTCCGATTGTCATAATAAAAAGGTTCATTTTTATTTCACCCGCTCGGTTGCTTACTATCAGGGTGTAATGAGAAAATGTATCCATTTACTAAAATACAAAAAACAGGTAAAATTAGTTCAACCATTAGGGAATTTGATGGTTAATTATTTATGGGGGAGGGAGGACCCTATTAATATCCGGGAAGTGGACTTAATTGTTCCTGTCCCTTTATTTAAGGAAGATTATTTAAAAAGAGGTTTTAACCAAAGCGGTTTATTGGCTAAGTATATTGCTGATTATTTTTCTATTACTTTTTCTGAAAGTTTATTGATTAAAAATAGGGATAATGTTTCACAAGTGGGTTTATCAAAAACAGAGAGAAAAAATAATGTTAGACATGTTTATTCCATTAATTCTTCCTATAAAATTAATTTTTCTAATGTTCTTTTAATTGATGATATCTATACCACAGGGGCAACCGTAGAAGCATGTTGCCGGGAATTAAGAAAAACCGGGGTAAAGAAGGTATCTGTGTTAACTTTGGCAAGAGGGGTTTGATATGGTTCCCCCCTTAGAGCTGTGGTTGAAAGTCGATGCCAGCCGCAGGCGAAACGATCCACGTAAGGTAACGATTATAAGTTGCTGAGCATGGTGCGGTTTTGGAGTAAGTCCTGCCTTGTAATTTATATTATAAGAGAAGAGTATTAGTGAAAAGATAGCGAGGCTCTCAGCAGGCGAGTGTGGGGGAAAAGACCAGGTCAGTCTAAGGAGGGAATCATAAAATTTCTACAATTTATCATTACAGAATGAAAATTTATTGCAGAATATAGAAGAATATATTGGAAAAATAGTATTGAACAGTGTTATTATAATAAAAAGTTGTGTAGAAGATTATTGAATTTTTAAAATAGCCACAGGAGGTACTTGGTAATGAAATTAATCGTAAAAGGAAAACATATTGATGTTGCAGATTCAATAGAAGGCTATGTTAGGAAGAAAATGGAAAAATTAGAAAAATATTTTGACCAGATCATGGAAGCAACAGCCACAGTCAGTGTAGAGAAAAATAGACAAATATTTGAAGTAACTCTCCAGGCGAAAAAGGCGATTATTAGAGCGGAGGAGGAGAGTGATGATATGTATATCTCCATTGACAAAGTTGTTGAAAAATTGGAGAGGCAGATTATAAAGTATAAAGGAAAGCTTTATAGTAAATCTTTTAGTGGACATAATCTTGCAAAGGAAATGAATATACTTGAAAACGAAAAGAGTAATCCTGACCTTTCAACTGACGAAGGTATTAGAATAGTAAGAACAAAGAAATTTGTTATCAAACCAATGTCTCCAGAAGAAGCCACCTTGCAGATGGAACTCTTGGGTCACAGTTTTTATGTTTTTAACAACGAGATGACCGATCAGATTAATGTTATCTATAAAAGGAAGGATGGCAATTTTGGGTTAATTGAACCCGAAGTCTAAATAGAGAAAGAGGGGATCAAATGAGCAATGTCCCAGTAAATAATTTTCGTAATTTCATCATTTCACCTCGGTTTGCTTCTAAGGTGGAAGAAATTGAAAAATCAATAAATAAATTAAATGGTGTATTATTTTCAAAAATTGTATTAGCTGAAAATCAAGACATAAAAGAAGTTCATGTTATTACAAAAGATTTTTACAGTCCTAAAAAAATAAGTCGGGATATTGAGTCATTATTGATTGCCAAATATAATATCTCACTTGACTATCGTAAAATCAGCATTGCCCAGGTTAGGGATGAGAAGGATTATTCCCATCGGCTAAAGCTTTCGGATATATCAGTTTCTTCTAATGAAGAAAATTTACATGTTATAGTCAAGCTGGAAAATAATAATAAATACTTTGAAGGGAAAATCAGTTGTGTTAACTGGGACCAGAATAGGGAATATGTTGTTGCCCGGGCAACGTTGGATGCCATTACTTCTTTTCTAAATGGGAAAATCTTTTTTCAGGTAGATGAAATTAGAAAGTTAAAGATGGATAGTAAAGAAATTGTTTTAATATCTATTAATTTGATCAATGCACAAGGAAAGGAGAATTTGGTTGGTTCCGCTTTGACTGGCAATGACCCGAACAAAACAGTAGTTCATGCCATATTAAAGGCGGTCAATCGAAGAATCCTGGTTAAATAAATCATTTAGTAGGAATGCATACAATAGATAGGTCGGTGATTCTTAGATAAAAACAATTAAAAAGGGCATAATTAGTAGCAAATAGCTTTTTCTAACCGAGCGGAGCGAAGCGGTTTTACTTGTTCTAAGGAACAAAGAAAAACCGTGGAGGTGCACTATGAAAATTAACAAAGCGAAATTAATCAGCTTTTTAATCAGTGTCATGGCCTTGCTACTGGCCGGTGGCGCAAGATTTAAGGCCTAAGTTGTAATAACTAAGAATCATCGACCTATTTTATGTATTCAATTTATATTTTAGGAGAATGAATGTTGAACAATAAGTTTAAGATATACTCCTTATTGACTACATTTTTTGCAATTATCCTTTTTATTTATTTGCTTCCAATGATTCCGGATTTATCTGAGATATGGTTTCCGTTGCTATTTTTTATTATCGTATCTATGCTGGCAGAGTTTATTCCCGTTAAACTTCCAGCTGGGGGAGAGATTACCATTGCCTTTCCTATAGATTTTGTAATGATCTTGGTTTATGGACCGGTATTAGCTATGATAGTGGCGGTCTCAAGTATTATTTGGGAATTTTTCAAAAAAAAAGATTCGAGATACAAAACATTATTTAATGCTGCTCAATATTCTCTTGCAGCGGGCTTGGCCGGAATGGTATATTTATATACTGGCGGAGTGACAGGAGAACAAAATTTTATTAATTTTATCATCCCTGCTATATTATGTGCCCTGGCTTATTGTATCGTTAATTCTTTCCTTGTTACTGTTGCAACTTCATTTATTTCCGGAATGAGTATCACAAAAGTTTATCGAATGAATATCAAAGAAGTTTTGCCCAGTTATTTAGCTGAGGCGCCCATGGGCTTTGTTATGGCAATTATTTATGTGCAAATTGGCATACTGGGTATCCTGTTATTTTTCTTCCCCCTGTTATTAGCAAGGCGGTCTTTCGAATTATATACCAGAATGCGTAAAATGTATTTGGATACCATCCGGACATTGGCAGCAACGATTGATGCCAAGGATCCTTATACTCGTGGCCATTCGGAAAGGGTTTCCCAGATGGCAGTTCAATTGGCCAAAAAGACAGGCTTTGCGGAAACTGAAATAGAATATATCGAGTATGCCGCTATTTTGCATGATATTGGTAAAATTGGAATAGAAGATCGTATTTTGGGTAAAAAGGATAAATTAACCGATGAAGAATATGAAAAGATAAAAGAGCATCCTGTTATCGGAGCAGGAATTATTGAATCTATTGAATTTTTGAAAAAATGCTCCAAGACCGTTTTGCATCATCATGAACGCTTTGACGGGAAGGGATATCCGGACGGATTAACAGGAGAAGAAATTCCCAAAACTGCGCGATTACTGGCAATTGTTGATGCCTATGATGCCATGAGTTCAGACCGTCCTTATCGAACAAAATTATCACCACAGGATATATTGAATGAATTGGAAAATGAAACTGGAAAACAATTTGACCCAAATATGGTGAAAGTATTTATTTCCCTGGTAAAGGAAAAGGGGGTCCACTGATGTTATATTTGATGATTATTATTCTTGCTATCATTATTGCTTTATTGAGAGGGGGCGAACTGGAAAGTCTGTACCATATTTCTATTGAAGGAGTTTATTTTTTTGCAGCTGCTCTTTTATTAAGAGGATTCGTATTGCTTTTTGAAACAATAGATTTTTTGTTTTTTCCAGAATGCAGTCCTGTTTTAATAATTATTTCTTATTTTTTACTTATAGTTGCATCCATACAGAATAGGAAGTTACCCGGCTTTAAATACATTACATTAGGTGTTTTAATGAATGCATTTGTTATTCTGGTAAATGGCGGGAAAATGCCTGTATTAATAAATCAACAAATGGCCCAGGGCATGGACGCAACTTCTTTATTGGGACAAGCGCAAAATGTGGTTCATTCATTGAAAGGTCATGAAACACTATTTGCTTTTTTGAGTGATGTTATTCCATTGCCCAAACCTTTTCCGGATACTTCTATTTTAAGTGTAGGTGATATCATGATTTTTATCGGTTTGTTTATTCTTATCCAGAAAACAATGATGTCAGAAGAAATAAATTCCATTAATAAGGAACAGATCTGAAAAAATATTCATTAGGCTGGAAATTATTTTATAAACTGAAATTAACAATAAAAAGAGGACTTAGATAGTGAATGAAATCGAGGAGGTGATGTATCAGTAATGATTAATATCGCCAGGAAAATATTCGGAGACCCTAATACCAGGGAACTAAATAAAGTAAAGCCGCTGGTTGAGAAAATAAATCAACTGGAAACAGAGATAACCAGCTTGAATGATGTCCAACTGAAGAAAAAGACAGAATTTTTTAAAGAAAAGATGATAAACGGTGCAACCTTGGACGAAATATTGCCGGAAGCTTTTGCTGTGGTTCGAGAAGCTGCCCAAAGAACAATCAACATGCGTCATTTTGATGTTCAACTGATCGGAGGTATGGTTCTGCATCAGGGTAAAATTGCTGAGATGGCTACCGGTGAAGGGAAAACACTAGTTGCCACCTTACCTGCTTATTTGAATGCTCTATCAGGAAGTAGTGTGCATATTGTAACGGTTAATGATTATTTAGCAAAAAGGGATCGATATTGGATGGGACCAGTTTATGAATTTTTAGAATTGAAGGTAGGCTTAATTCTACATGACATGAATACTGAGCAAAGGAAGGAAGCCTATCAGTCAGATGTGGTCTATGGAACTAATAATGAGTTTGGTTTTGATTATTTGAGGGATAATATGAGTATCCGTTCGGAGGACATTGTTCAAAACCAACATGGCTTTGCTATCATTGATGAGGTAGACAGTATCCTGGTAGATGAAGCCAGAACGCCGCTTATTATTTCCGGGCCTACTGAAGAATCCACAAAAAAATATTTCCAAATTGATAAATTAGTTTACCAGTTGAAAGAAGAAGCAGATTATAAACTTAATGAAAAAGAAAAAACTGCATTTCTAACTGAACAAGGTGTAGCAAAGATGGAAAAATTGCTTGGTGTAGATAATTTATATGCGCAGAATAATATGACTTTACAACATCACATTATTCAGGCTCTCCGGGCACATAAATTGTTTAAAAGGGATGTTGATTATGTGGTTAAAAATGGTGAAGTAATCATCGTAGATGAATTTACCGGCCGTTTGATGTTTGGAAGAAGATATAGTGATGGTTTACACCAGGCTATTGAGGCCAAAGAGAATGTGGCTATCGCTCGCGAGAGTCAAACCTTAGCAACAATCACTTTTCAAAATTTTTTCAGATTATATAACAAGTTGGCAGGTATGACCGGAACAGCAAAAACGGAGGAAGATGAGTTTATAGAGATTTACAATTTACCGGTAACGGTAATACCTCCCAATAAAGAATTAATTAGATATAGTTATGCTGATGTTATTTATCGAACTGAGAAGGAAAAATTTGACGCAGTTGTTCGTGAAATCAAGGAATTAAACCAGCATGGTAGACCCATCCTGGTTGGTACAGTATCTATCGATAAATCAGAAAGAATCAGCAAGTTACTTCAAAAGGAGAAAATTGAACATAATGTCTTAAATGCCAAAAACCATGAGAAAGAAGCCGAGATTGTTGCCGATGCCGGCCAGGAGGGGAAGGTAACTATCTCTACAAATATGGCCGGGCGGGGAACCGATATTGTTTTGGGTCTCGGGGTAGCAGATATGGGAGGTTTGCATGTTATTGGCACTGAAAGACATGAGAGCAGAAGAATTGATAATCAATTAAGAGGAAGATCCGGACGCCAGGGTGATCCGGGCTCCTCGCGGTTTTTTCTATCCTTGCAGGATGATCTGATGCGTTTATTTGGCTCAGATAGAATTTCCGGTTTTATGAAGAAATTAGGGGTAGAAGAGGGAACACCCATTGAACATCCCTTTATTACCCGTTCCATAGAAGGAGCCCAAAAAAGGGTAGAAGCAAGAAACTTTGAAATCAGGAAACAGCTGTTAGAATTTGATAATGAAATGGAGTATCAGCGAAAGATTATCTATGACCAGAGAAAAACGGTTCTACTAAGCAATGATGTTAAAGGCATTATGATGGATATGCTTGAAGATACTATTGTTAGTATGATCCAACGCTATACTAACAAAGAAATATATCCGGAAGAATGGAATTTAGAGGCATTAAAAGATCACTTCTATGATACATTTGGTATTGGATTGAAGTTTCCTGAGGATGTAGCACATTTAACAGTTGATCAGTTACAGGAAGACTTATTAAAAAAGGCCGTGGAAGGATATCAAAGCAAAGAAAATGAGCTTACTCCTCCTTTGATGAGGCAGATAGAAAAAATGATCTTACTCCGTATTGTTGACCGGGAATGGAAAGACCACCTTAAGAGACTGGATGATTTGAAGCAGGGAATTGGCTTAAGGGCATATGGACAAAAAGATCCTTTGACAGAATACCACTTTGAAGCTCACAATATGTTCCAAAATATGGTAGAAAATATCAAAGAAGATAGTATTAAATTTATCTATCGTGTAAAAATAAAACAAAGACCACAGGGACTAGGCCAGCCACAGAAAACCCCGCTTCCCCAAGGAAGTTACCAGGGCAAGGATGTCAGCAAAGATAAGAAATTTCAATCTACCCAAAAAGTGAATAAAAAAAAGAAAATTGGTAGAAACGATCCCTGTCCATGCGGTAGTGGGTTAAAATACAAACATTGTTGTGGTAGGAATAAATAATGAAATAGCAAGAATTTAGATTAAGAGATATTTTGAGTATTGGTTTTTGAAAAAGTGAAAAAATAACAAAATTATTTTTTCCTGAAACAAATGATAAAATTTATATAGGAGTTATTGAAATATGATGGGTATTTCCAATGTTGAGCTGAATAGTAGAATTAATTATTTAAAAAGTAAAATCGAAGAACTCAGGAGACATCTTTGAATTAAGTATAAAAGAAAAACGCATCAAAGAAATTTCTCAAGAAATGAGCTCCAATTCATTTTGGGAAAATCAGTCAAAAGCCAACCAGATGTCAAAAGAGCTAAAAGACCTGCAAAACATAGTTGACAATTTTCAGATATTGAACGATAGGTTAGAGGAATTGGAGATTCTTTATGAATTAAATTCTAAGGAGAATAGCGCAGATATCTGGCAGGAAATTTCGCGAAAAATTGAAGAACTGGAAAGGGAAATAAATAGCCAGGAAAGAAATAGGCTCTTCAGTGGTGAATATGATAAAAATAATGCTATTATATCAATCCATCCCGGAGCCGGGGGTACTGAATCACAAGACTGGGCAGAAATGCTTTTACGAATGTATCTTAGGTGGGCAGAAAAAAATCGATTTAAAACAGAAATAATTGATTTTCTACCAGGTGATGAGGCCGGGATAAAAAGTGTTACTTTTACTGTTAGTGGTAGAAATGTGTTTGGCTTATTAAAATCTGAGAAAGGTATCCATCGTTTGGTACGTATTTCACCTTTTGACGCGAATAAAAGAAGGCATACTTCATTTGTCTCAGTTGATGTTATACCGGAGATTGATGACGAAATAGAAATCGATATTGAAGAATCAGATTTGCGAGTAGATACATATCGATCTACTGGAGCAGGGGGACAGCATGTGAATACGACCGATTCAGCGGTCAGAATAACCCACCTTCCCACCCATATTGTGGTCCAGTGTCAGAATGAACGTTCTCAATATAGCAATAAATTGACTGCAATGAAGGTTTTGAAAGCCAAGTTATTTGAATATTACCAAGGAAAAAAAGATGAAGATATGGAAAAGGTTACTGGTGAAAAAAAAGATATTGCTTGGGGGAATCAAATACGGTCTTATGTATTTCAGCCGTATCAGATGGTCAAAGATCATCGCACTAAGATGGAAAGTGGCAATGTACAGGCGGTAATGGACGGAGAAATACAAGATTTTATTGATGCCTATTTAAAATACTACAATAGGTCTCTTGGAATTTAATTTCTATATAAAAGGGGGATGGAATAGTTATGCTGAAAGACCAGAAAATAAAAACTTTCCTGGATACACTGGCTTCGAAATCAGCAACACCTGGTGGGGGCAGTGTTGCAGCATTAACTGGAGCGATGGCATCTGCATTACTTTCTATGGTTGGAAATTTAACTATTGGGAAAGAAAAATATCATGAGGTTGAAAATGATATTAAAAAAATATTAAAGCAAAGTGAAAAATTAAGGAATGAATTTGAAAATCTCATGGAAAAAGATGTGGAAGTATTTAACCAGTTTATGGCGATTATGAAACTACCTAAGGACACCAAAGAGCAAAAAGAAAACCGAAGAGTAAAATTACAGATAGCCTTATTAGAGGCCGCAAATGTACCCTTGGAAGTTGCCAAGAAAAGCCAGGAGTTACTTAATATTTGTCTGGAGATTGCTGATAAGGGCAATAAGAATGTTATCAGTGATGCCGGAGTAGGAGCGATCCTAGCGGAAGCTGCCTTTTATAGCGCGGTACTCAATGTTAAGATTAATTTGGCAATGATTCAGGATGAAAAGATAAAAGAAAATTTAAATTTAGAAATAAAGAAACTTACGGAATTAACCAGAGGGGAAAAAGACAAGGCAATGGCAATTGTTTTAGAAAAGATTTAATGAAAAAATAGTAAAAAATATGATATGAAGTGGTTGATGGTGCATATAAAAATTACCAGAAAAAACAGAAATATTTTTTTCTGGTAATTTTTTTTAATCTGATGTATAATGTTAAGAAGGAATTATTGCACCATATTTTATTATTGCAACATTAATTGCACAATATACTAAAAAATTTAATAATTAACCTTTTTAGTTATGAAAAAAAACATTACCACATTTCAAGAAAATATTCAAAAGAATTTTAACAAACTAAGTGAAAGCCAGAAAAAAACTGCCCGTTATTTAATTAATCACTACGATCAAGCCGCTTTTTTAACTGCTGCTAAACTGGGTCAAGAGGTGGGGGTTAGTGAATCAACGATTGTTAGATTTGCTGCCGCATTGGATTATGACGGCTTTCCGGAGCTACAAAAAATTCTCCAAGACATGGTCAAAAACCAGTTAACAACCGTAAATCAATTAAAGCGTTCTATTAATTATGTCTATAAGGGGAAAAATGTATTATATCAGGTTTTGCAATCAGATATTGATAATTTAGAGAAAACAATGAATGAAATTTCTTCAAAATCCTTTGAACAATTAGTTGCTTACATTCTAAATGCCGAAGTGATTTATATTTTAGGACTCAGAACTGCTGCCTCTATAGCATTATTCTTTAATCAGGCTTTGGGTCTATTTTTAAGAAATACCAAAAGTATTACCTATGGCATGGAAGATTTGTTTGAACAGATAGCCGGCATTGGCAAAAAAGATCTATTGATTGCCATAAGTTTTCCTCGCTACACGCGTCGGACTGTTGAAATAATAGAAATAGCCAGAAGAAAAGGTGCCAAAACTGCCGCCATTACAGATAACTTTGTATCTCCCATTGCCCAAAGGGCTGATGTCACACTTATTGCACGGAGTGACTTAAACTCTTTTATTAATTCATTCACTGCACCATTAAGTATTATCAATGCCATTGTTACCGCCGTAAGCATTAAAAAAGGGGAGCAAACCCTTAAAAAGCTATCTGAATTAGAGGATATGTGGGACACACACAATGTCTTTTATTGATTCATCATGGATTAAAAATAAATTATTTTTTAGAAAGGAGTATTCAAAATGCTAATCAAAAGTGAGCAGAAAGACCAGTTGTGGTCTGCCATGCCTGAGATATTTGAAATATTGATCGATAGTAATGATATTGAGGAAGTCAGAAAGAGACTCTTTAGTTTCTGCAAAGATTTGGAATGGGACTATCGGGAAGGGAAGAAAGTGCTTCATAAACTGGATTATGCGACTGCCTTAGAGGCCATCAAGGTTTTTACCAATCTTATCTCTCCACGCAATGAAAATATTGCCGGATTTAGTACTTTGAAATTTTTAATGCAGATTACAAGAGAAAATACAGAAATATCCGAAGAAGCAAACAAGGGTTTTTTTGAAGAAATAATTCATCTGTTTAAGGCTATCAATGGGAAAGCAAATATTAGTAAAGGATGGTTAAGTCCACTGTTGGAGAAAGAGGGTATAGTAAATGTGGATTTTGCCAGAGTGAAAGGCAGAAAAGCTGGAGAAACTCGGTCCAATTATCTGGATAAACTCTATGAAAAAGTAGAAAGTTTTATTGATCGTTATCCTTCAGGATTTGATTCTGAGTTAATCCGCGAAAGAGCAGAAAATCGCCAGAAAATACTAGAATACTTTGGTGCATCTCCTGACCAATGGGATGATTATCGGTGGCATTTAAAGCACATTTTTCAGGATGAAAAAGATCTGGAAGATCTTAAAAATTTAATACCCATGACTGATGACGACGTAAAGGCGATTAGAGTGTCTATAAAGAATAACATTCCTTTTGGTATTACCCCTTACTATCTTTCATTATTTGATTTTAGCCGCAGTGACAGGAAGTATGATTATCAGGTAAGGTCTCAGGTTATACCCCCCATGCATTATGTGCGATTAATGCTTGAACATCGCCAGGACAGGTCAAATTACTTTGATTTTATGGGTGAACATGATACTTCACCTGAGGAGTTAATTACCAGAAGATATCCGATGATTTCTATTCTAAAGGCCTATGATACTTGCCCTCAAATTTGTGTTTATTGTCAGAGAAATTGGGAAATTACCGGGCCGATGATGCCGGAGGGGATGCCCAGCAAGGAATCATTAGATAGGGCTTTGCAATGGTTTGG
>CAYSAA010000011.1:0-2798 GCA_964428905.1 uncultured Atribacterota bacterium | reverse complement strand
TAATGTCTTATCAAAACGAAAATAATCAAAAACCGGAACAAAAAACGATACGATTAGAAGACCTGCAATGGCAAAACCGAGTCATTTTGGTTTTTACTAATGAAAATCTGGATAACCGGGAAATTTACGAAAAATTTCAAGCCCAGCAGGTGGAAATTGAAATGCGAAATATCCGTTATTTCCTATTCGGAAAGGATGTTTTATCGAATCATGTTGAAATACTTGATCAGAAAACAATTAAAGAACTCAAAAACAAATATCAGCCCTTGGAAAAAGAATTCATGGTCGTGCTGATTGGTAAAGACGGTAGTGAAAAATACAGAAAAACCTACCTGGATTTTGAGGAAATTTACCGTATTATCGATGCCATGCCCATGAGACAACAAGAAATGGCAGCTCAAAAAGCCTCTGAAAAGATGTTAATTGATTTTAATGATGTGGATGAGAGTGGAACCTGGTGGATTGTCAATGATGGCGTAATGGGAGGGCTTTCTCGAAGTGAATTCAAGCTTACCGGTGAAGGGACTGCTATTTTTCAGGGGAATGTTTCGCTGGAAAATTTCGGGGGATTTTCCTCCATTCGAACAAATCCGCGTTCGTTTAAACTGGAAAATTATCAGGGATTACTGGTCAGGGTAAAAGGTGATGGGAAAAAATACCAGCTGCGCTTACATGCTGATGATCGTTTTGATGATGTTGCCTATCGTACCTATTTTCAGACCCAACCGTCAACCTGGCTGACTATTCGTTTTCCCTTCAGCGAATTTGTGCCGGTTTTTAGGGGACGTATCATGCACAATATTTCCCCTATTTTACCGGAACAGATACAAGTCATCGGCTTTATGATATCAGATAAACAAGCCGGCCCATTTCGACTGGAGATTGATTCGATACGTGCAGTTCAGTAGAAAAAATAAATATCGCATCCGCATAGCGGGTGTATTTAAGAGCCTCTAAGAGAAATTTAACTTTTTCCTGGTACCTTTTTGTTCTGCTTTTTTCTGCTATTTTAACTGATTATTTCCAAAACAAGTTAACTGTCTGCTTTGGACTTCAGGTGAAAAATTGTCAGAGCCGGTTGGATATTGAGTACTCAATTTGATTTAAATAAAATCAAAAAACTGTTCAAAATAAATAATGAACATTTTTTCATAGAATAGGTCAATATTCTTAAATAATTTTAAAATTAACCAAAAATTAACACTTTATTTATACATTCTTAACAAAATTTCTTTATCTTTATAGACAACAAATAACGAGATAAGAAACATCTCGGAAAATAAAGGAGAAAAAGAATGAAAAACTTAAAGAAATTAACCCAAATCTTTGTTGCTGTTACACTTATCATTTTCTTGCTTAGTGGTGCAAACGTACTTGCCACAGAAACAATTGTAGTCATCAAAGGATCAACCACAGTTCTTCCGATTGCACAAGCATGTGCAGAGGTCTTTATGGATGAAAACCTTAAAATAAGTATTTCTGTCCAGGGTGGCGGTTCCGGAGTGGGAATTGCTTCATTAATTGATGGGACCTGTAACATAGCTGATGCTTCTCGCCCCATAAAAGACAAAGAAGTGGCCACTGCTAAAGAAAAAGGTATTAATCCGGTAACCAATATTGTAGCTCGGGATGCTATTGCGGTAGCCGTTCATCCATCTAATGGGATTAACGGTTTAACCCTAGAACAGATGAAAGCTATTTATACCGGTGAGATTTCCAACTGGTCTGACCTCGGTGGTTCTGATCAGAGTATTGTGATTATCTCCAGAGATTCCTCCAGCGGAACTTTTGAAACTTTTAATGAACTTGCTTTGGATGGCGAAAAAGTAAGACCGGATGCCTTGTTGCAAGCTTCCAATTCTGCTGTGGCAACTACTGTGGCCAATACTCCCGGAGCCATTGGTTATGTAGGGCTCGGCTATGTTAATGAAAAGATCAAGGCAATTTCAGTCGATAATGTTATGCCCAGCAAAGAAACGGTCAATTCCGGTGATTATGCACTGGCCAGACCGCTCTTTATGTATACTGACGGAGAACCTACTGGTGCGGTAGAAAAGTTTCTTGATTTTGTGATGAGTGAAGAAGGACAAAAATTAGTTGAAGAAAATGGATATATCAGTCTTAAATAAGTGTTCCAATCATTGTAAACAAAATATTACACCTTAACCCACCGGGTATGGCAAAAACCATACCCGGTAAATTTCTTTTTATATTTACGAAAGATGTTTTCATTTTAAAATCAATCAAATTAAGAATAAAAGGAGTATTTAGTAAAAAAAGTGGAAAACCAAAATAAAACCATAATCGTGCCATTCAAGAATAATGAAAGAAAAGATAAGAGATTATGTGTTGCTTTAATTGCTCATGATGGGAAAAAAGCAGAAATGCTTTCTTTTGTTAAAGAAAATGAATTGTTTTTTCAGGATTACAAGGTGATTTCTACGAACTCTACAGGAGAATTAATCAATAGACATACCAATCTTTCTGTAAGAAAAATGTTATCTGGACCCTTAGGGGGAGATCTACAGATTGGTGGTTTAGTTGCCAGCAAAGAAGTTCATTTGGTTATCTTTCTCAGAGATCCTCTGGCGAAACAACCTCATGATCCAGACATTGCTGCCCTGTTAAAGGTTTGTGATATTCATAATATCCCTTTGGCAACGAATCTAAGTTCTGCTGAAATATTGCTCAAGGGAATTTCAGAGAATCAATTAAGTGGAAAGTTTCATCAATATTCCAGGAAGATTGCGCAGTAATGATGAGAGAATTTTGATATTAACATAAATATATTGTATTGA
>CAYSAA010000010.1:0-2221 GCA_964428905.1 uncultured Atribacterota bacterium | reverse complement strand
GCCTCAAGGGGGAGGAAATGAAAAGAGATAATTCTTGCCTTAAGGTTGGAAAATGAAAAAAAACTTAATTATCACTTCAAGAGGGAGGAGACAAGATATCAAATCCAAAAACCAAGAACTAAAAACCAAAAACTCTATATTATCTCTTCATCGTCCAGGTCATCAATAGCTGGGTTCTTTTTATTAAATTCATTAATTTCTTCATCAATCGTTTTTGGTTTCGGGTAAAATTCATGTCCGCAGAAACGGCATACTCGGGCTTCTCTTTTTACCAATTCTGCACATTGCGGACATTTCTTCATTTCTGGTGAGATTTTTTTGGGGATTTCTGTATATTCTTCCTTTGGGTTTGAACCATATTGATTTGGACCAGGGTTACTATCTTGAATCATAAATATCAAAAGAAAAATCCAGCCAATCAGTGGGACCAGGCTGATAAGTATCCACCAGCCACTTCGATTGGTATCATGCAACCGCCTGACGGTTACGGCAAGACTGGGAATAAATATAATCAGGGCATAAATTGCTCCTAACAATCCCGGAATAAATATTAGAACGTCAAGAATACCTAATATAATTTCTATAATTGTATTTACCAGCCAGAACATCCAGTATTCTTTTCTTCTGGCTCTGCCGTCAAAAACTGCATATTTTCTTAATACTTCTAAGTACCAGTCCATTGGGACTCCTTTCGATTAAAATAGTATTGCGTCGTGCGTATTGCGTATTGAGTAAATAAAATAAAACTAAAGTAAATTTGATTATAGCTGGACGAAACTGTCTTATATGATCAATGAAAACATTTTATAAAGTTATTTATTTTCAAGTCTCTGTATATTTATTCCCTTTTTTGAGGGTAGTTAGACGGAATAGGGTGGTAAAATGTATGTATACGGTTTTCGGTTTTCAAAAGACAGTCGTGCGTATTGAGTAATAAAAAAGACATAAACAAAAAATGCTGCGGGTATAGTTGAGTGAGATTGATTCGGTCTGCTTTCAGCAGACCTCGCAATGACAAATATAACTTCAATAATAAAAAGAGAAAGGGCTTGAGAGACAGAAAGAAGAGGTTCACTCACAAGGCGAAAAAAGAATAATTCGTGATGTCAAAAAAGAGGTTACTCGTAATGACAAATATGATTGGGTAAGATTACTTCGGTGACTTATTAATATATTTTACCGAGAGTAGCCGCTAAGGCAGCAAAGAAACATTATCTGGGGAATGTAGAGAATGGAGAAAGCTTATTTTTCGCTATTTTACTGCTATATTGGATTTATTTTCGTTTCTGATAATAATTTCGGGGTTTTTGTTTGCTTTAGGAATTGGCATTTTTCTTTCTTTTAATAGATTCAAATGTTCTTCCATTCCCCATCTTGCCTGATAAATGCAATCTTCTATAGAATGGCCAACTCCGGTAAATCCTTCAATATCAGGAGAATAGAAAGTAAAGAAAGTGGGATCTTTTGTAGCTTCTATTATCAGTGAATATTTTAAATTTATCATTTTCATCTCTCCTTTATTTTAAGCCAGCACTTTTTAAGATAAAATTGCAGGTAACAGTAGGAACTTCTTTTGAACCATGATAGTCTATTCTAATCAGTGTCTTTTGTCCAGATTTACTATAATAACGAATTGAACCTTTTTCTTTGACAATAGAATAACCATTTCTTTCTAAGATTCTCACCAATTCGCTGAATTTCAAAGCCTGCTCCTAAGTTAATAATTATTGGGTATTTGTTGAACTAATTATTTTTCTTTTTACTTATTATAAAGTATGGGGCTGATATTTTCAATTTTGCTTTTGTTACAGTATGCGAAATTGCTTTTTTGCTTCGCTCCACGCAATGACAAAAAAAAGAGAAAGTTCGCAATGACGAAATCGTAGATAGTATTCCGTATGATGTATTACGCTCACCCCCACCTTAGTCCTCCCCCCTCAAGGGGGAGGAAATGAGAGAAGAATTAATTATCACCTCAATCGAAGGAAATAAAAGAGGAGTCAATCCTGCCCTCAAGGGGGAGGAGACGAGAAAAGAGTTAATTCTTGCATTTAGTAGAGGAAATGAAAGAGAAGTAAATCCATTCCTCATTGGGGAGGAGACGTGAAAAGGGTTAATGCTCGCCTCAAGGGGGAGGAAATGAAAAGAGATAATTCTTGCCTTAAGGTTGGAAAATGAAAAAAAACTTAATTATCACTTCAAGAGGGAGGAGACAAGATAT
>CAYSAA010000009.1:0-4892 GCA_964428905.1 uncultured Atribacterota bacterium | reverse complement strand
AGGTAAAAATCTGGTTTAAGAATATGCGTAGAATTCTGGGAACTGGAACCCGGATATACAGTGCCGTCGTAATATAAATTTGCTCTTAACCGCAAATTATTTTCAAAGTTTTGCCAGTAATCTATTTTAGCATCCAAATCATAAATATTGCTGTTTTTTCTTTTCAGACCATAAAGGTATAGTACCACTTCACCATCATCGGTAGCTTTTTCTCCCAATTCAAAGGTGTGTTCAATGCCTGCTCCTAACCCCTTTTTCTGCATCCAATCAAGGTAAATACTGCCATATGATGTTTCGTCTTCCACATAATTGAATTGATTTTTAAAAAACAAACCTTTACTGCTGCTTTGTCCGATATCAGGAATGTAAGGAAGTTGGTTTTTCCCTCTTAAGAAAATCATAAAAGAGGGGAGGGTAAATATTTTCTTCTCTCCCTCATACCAGGAGATTTTTTTGGCAATAATTTTATCATCAGGATAGATGGTTATCTGTTCAGCTTCGATGTGCCAGTGTGGCTTTTCCAAGTCACAGGTAGTGAAGACCCCACTACTGATTTCAATCGTTTCCGGAAAATTTTCCAATTTTTCTCCCTGATAGTATACCTTTCCCTTGATTTTTTCCCCGGCTGTTTCACCTGATAATTTATCCATAATTATTTTGTCAGTTTCCCAATTGTAATTTAGAGCCTGACAGGAATAAGTTTCTTCATCTTTGGTAAATACTACCTTATCTTTAGCAATAAGTTCCTTCTTGTCAATAATAATCTGTACAAAGTCTGCTTCCAGAGTAATGCCCTCATAACGCAAATTAACTTTATCTCTGGCAATAATCACATCTTCTCCGTCAACAATCTGATAACTGAGAGATTCAGCATCAATATTTAAACCACCTTCTACATCTTCCTCTGCCTCTGCAGGTTCAATATCTTCCGCTTCCTCCTGGAAGCTGAAAAGTCCACCGGTAACAGATTCGGCAATTGCATTATTTTCTCCATCATAGCCGATAACCTTATATTGCCATTGGTATTGATGCTTTTTAATTAAAAGAGGTTCTGTATCAGTATTTTCCTCGACAGTGATGATAGATTCTGCCTCATTCCCAGCTCCTGTTTCAGCAACTTTATTATTAGTTTCGTTATCTGGTTTAATTTGAGTTTCAGTATCAATAGCAGTTTCATCTGTTATTTCGGTAGTTTCTTCTTCTTGAATGAATCTGATGCTATTTCTATTTATGTCTTCTATCTCTATTCTTCTGATTTCCTTATCATCAGTCAAATCATAAAGGAGAAATTCGCCCTGAGTTGAAAAAATGACATTTCTAAATGGAAAAGCATTGATGGATATCGATTCCCATTTAAATTCCGGATTTTCCTCCTCTATTATTTCATTATTAACAGGATACTCAGCCGGACATGGTGGGAGCCAAAAATCCACATCTACCTGCTCAGTAATACCCACAGACTCGTCCTGCCAATAACCTTCAATATAATAACTATAAGTATATCCCTCTAAAATATCATCATCAGTCCACCAGAGTTGAAACCCTTCATCCTCGTAATCATCTACTCTGATTTCTTCAAACTCACCTTCATTAATACTTTTATAAATCCTATATTCGTCAGCTCCTTCAAGAGCAGACCAGGTTAAACGAACCTCGTATTCTGTGAACCCATCCCAAAACCGGGTAATGGCATAGGCGTTTATCTCATCATCCGAAAAAAAATCCTGGGCGGCATTTGCGGATACCAAAGAAAAAGAAATAATGGATAAAAATAAAAGAATAATAGCAGAAACAAATATTAAAGAATATTTATTTATCTTTTTACTAGGCATGTTAATTCCTAACTTTAAAAATTTTTTTCATAATACATCTTGGAACTAAAAACCAAAAACAATAAACTAAAAACTTAATACTAAACCAGATACCAGCAACTAAATACTAACGACCAAATCTACAATCGATACCCGATATTGTATTTTGTTATTGCAACTCTCTTTCCTTCATTTGTCATTGGGAGGAGTGCAGCGATGAAGCAATCTCATTCATTTATTCCCAAATTCTATTTTTTCTTATATTTTCTCTTGCATTCTTTTTTATTTTTTAACTTAACTATATACGCTATACAGTATACTTTATACTATTTTATGTTTTTTCAGCCTGGTAAACCAGGATGATACCCAGTGCAATGAAAATCAGGTTGGGTATCCAGGCAGAAACAAAAGGATCAATCATACCGCCTCTACCCATTGAACGACTAAGTGAATAAACAACATAATAAATGAAAACCAGTCCAATACTGATAATTATACCAGTAGCTTTGGTACTTCTTTTCATCTGAGTGCCCAGTGGTACACCCAACAATGCGAAAATAAGTCCGGAAAGGGGATAAGAAAACTTTACATGGTAATCAACTTCAAAATTATTGGTATCCACTCCCGCATCTGATAATATCTGTATCTGTTGCTTCAATTCCCGACTGCTCATCTCCTGCGGTGTGCGCTGATTTTTGAAAAACTCCTGTAATTCATCTTTAACTATGATTTCCATATCCTGAAAAGTCATCTCATAGGTGATTTTGCCTTCCTCATTATAATTGTAGACAGTGCCAAATTTTAACTCCCAGGTATCTTCAACCCATTGTCCCTCTCTGGCTGTAATAACTCTGGGAAAACGTTCCCGGGTCATCTCATAGACCATGATTTCGCGCATAATCATATTTTCTTCATCCAGGCGGTTGATGTAAAAGTAACGGTTTTCGGAATCTCTGAAAAAGACATTGCGCTGGATTTGTGGTGGCCCTTTTTTCAAGACAATTTCACGAATAATATTCTGAGATATGTGGTTAGCTTCCGGTACAATATAGTCATTAGTGACAAAGGATAATAAGCTGATCACAAATGCTGCTAATAAAAAAGGCCACAGGATCCGGCGAAAACTGATACCTCCGGTACGCATGGCGGCAATTTCATTATTGGTAGACATCTGGGCAATTGCCAATTCGCTAGAACCCAACAGGGCAATGGGAAAGGTTAAAACCAGAAATGCGGGAAGACGATAAATTAACAACTCCAATACATTGAATATTGGAACTTTTTTATTAATTAGCATTTCCATCAATTCAAACATGGTTTCCATGATGAGCAGGATAGTCAAAAGGGCAACCACACCCAGGAAATAACTCATAACTTGAGTAATAATATATTTATCTATAATTTTTGTTCCGGGGATTTTAATCATTTACACCTTCAATAGTAATTATTTTGTTTTTTGTATTTCGACTTGACACATAATGCTTATGACTAAATATTTGCTGTAAATTTGTTCAATTTTTCCCTTAGTATAACATAAATCATTTTAATAAAAAAACGATTTTTGTCATTCATGTGAAAAAGTTAATCTCTTTTTTGGAGAGTGTTTAGAGTTTTTTTAGGTTTATTTTTAAACTAACTGTGAAACTTTTTCATAATATTTAAATTGAGATTTTTTTATTGTAAAGTCTTAGATATTTCGCTATTTTTGATTTAGTTTTTTATCTTGGCTAGTTTTATTATACTATTGAACAATATCAAAATTCCTTGAATAAAAATTCGTATTATTATATAATCTACAAGTAATTTTTGGTTAAAATAATTCAGTACTGGGTATTATATAAAATCGGAGGTTGGAACGGAAAAAATGAAAAATAAGTTTAATGATAATTCTGCAAGACGCATGCTAATTATTTTTTTATTTTTTCTACTTGTTATGAGTTTTATTGCTACCATAATTTACCCTGCTTTTTGTCAGCAAAGTGAAAATCAGAAAAGCGAACTTTCTATCACTTCTATAACAGCAGGTGCACAACAGGCTCCAATATACATTGCCAAATTTTCTGAACCGGGATGTCATGATTGCGAAAGGGTAGATAAATTGCTCGAGCAAATTGTCTTTGAATACCCACAGGTAGAAATAAAAAATTTTGATATTTGCTTGCCTGAGGGAGTAGAGCTAGCCGAGCAGCTGGGAGAATTTTATAATGTCCCTGAGAATGAAAGATTACTTGTTCCCATCGTTTTTCTTGGAGATGATTATTTTTTAAGGGATAGTATTAGCTATGATAAAATAATAAAAAAAATAAAGGAATTAGAGACAAAAGAAAAATCCGAGATAGTTCCGCCTTGGGAAAAAGTTGAAAATAGTGGTCAATCAGCAAAGAATCGTTTGATAGAACGTTTTCAGTCTTTTGGTTGGGGAGCTGTAGCTATTAGTGGTTTGCTTGACGGTATTAACCCTTGTGCCTTTGCTACCATTATCTTTTTTATTTCCTACCTGACACTGGTCAATCGCAAAGGCAGGGAATTGTTATGGGTTGGTGGCATGTTTACCCTGGCTGTTTTTATAACGTATTTTTTGATCGGCACAGGTGCGCTTAAGGTTGTTACTTCACTTTCTTTTCTGCCTTTAGCCAGGAAAATTTTTTGTTTTGTTACTGCCACAGTCGGATTTATATTGGGATGGTTGAGTTTACGCGATTACCTGAAATTTAGAAGAACTGGAGAGACCAGCGACGCTACCCTGCAGCTACCGCCACGTATCAAGAAAATGATTCATTCCACAATCCGACAGAATGTGAAGACTCACCACTTTGTTTTGATGGCAGCAGCTACCGGATTTTTAGTTTCCGTTCTGGAACTGGCTTGCACCGGACAGATCTATTTGCCGACACTGATTTTTATCAGTCATGTTCCGGAATTAAGAGCCAATGCACTGGTTTACCTGATGCTTTATAATTTGATGTTTGTAATACCGCTGATTATTGTCTTTTTATGTACCTATTGGGGTACCGGTTCCCAGCAGTGGGCAGAATTATCCAAAAAGAATTTTGGCAAGATAAAGCTGGCCATGACTTTTTT
>CAYSAA010000008.1:0-14491 GCA_964428905.1 uncultured Atribacterota bacterium | reverse complement strand
AGTGAGTGGCTCTTATAGTCATACTACCAGAGCATCTGCCGAAACTTTTCAAAATGGTAAGATTCCCATGATCTCGGCATATGGAGTTCATCCTGATATAACTCGAGCCGGAGATTATGTTTTCCGTCAGTCCTTTGTGGGGACTGTGCAGGGAAGAGCAGCTGCTGAGGTCGCAATAGGACTCTTAGATGCTGAAACCATTTCTGTGATTTATGTAGATAACGACTTTGGAAACGAATTATCCAAATCATTTATTGAGTATGCAGAGAAAAAGGATATTGATATTTTGTCCGTAGATTCCTTTGCTCTGGGAGAAAAGGAATTTACTCCGGTACTTACTAAAATAAAACAAGAAGATCCTGATTTACTATTTATGGTTGCCTATGCGGGAGAAGGATCACAGATTATTCTGCAGGCAGATGCTATCGGTTTAGAGTGCCAGAAGTTGGGTACCGAGGGTGTGGATTCTACCATGCAGTTCTTAAAAGTAGCGGGTGAAAAAGCAGATGGATTAATTATTACCACTAACCTCGACAGGGACAGTGATAGACCTGAAGTACAGAACTTTATAAAAGCATTTACTGCGGAATATGGTTACGCTCCTGATATGGTTGGAGCATCCGTATTTGATGCCTTTACAGTTTTAGCCTACGTAATGGAAAATTATGGTACTTCTCCAGACGAAATTAAAGATGGAATTTACCAGGTTAAAGATTTTCCGGCAGTAACCGGGATTATCAAGGGTTATAATTCATTAGGAGAAGTTACTAAAACCGTACAGGTTCAAAAAGTCGTGAACGGAGAATTTCATTACTTTGCAGAAATTACTGATATGAAAGTCGTTGCCCCTCCAACCTTATAAAAAGGAAAAGATTGTAAAATTATCAATTGAAAACAGCAAAATTAATCAAATACTAAAAAATTAGGGAATTATCCGTAAGGTTTATTATGAAAAGACAATAGAATTTTACGGATAATTCCAATTTATGTGATAGTATTCCCAGATATATTTTTTATTTCCCCAGGATGTCCATAAGTACAAAAAGAGAAAGGAAGCGGATGTTACTTCAGCAAATAATTAATGGCATAGTCGTTGGTAGTGTATATTCCTTAACTGCCATGGGCGCCACACTGGTCTATAGCATTCTCAGAATTTTAGATATTTCCAATGCCGGAGCATATGCTGTAGGTGCATATATTGGTCTTTTTTCTTATACGGCAACTTCAAATCTGTTACTTTCTTTTTTAATAGGAATGATAGCGATGGGTATCTGGGGTATCTTGGTACAGAAGTTTTTATACCTTCCTTTATTAGGTAAATCTCCGCTGATATCTCTGATTACCAGCATAGGTTTATTTATATTTTTGGGTGATTTTATCAGGTTATGGGCTGGTCCTCAGATGAAAGCCTTCCCCTCAGGTGTAAAATTGCCTTTTTCCGGAATTAAAACAGAAAACCTTACTATTATGGGTGTATGGCTATTAGTTCTTTTAATTACTGCTATTCTTTTGTTTACATTATGGTATTTAATAACTAAAACTAAAATTGGATTAGCCTGGAGAGCTACAGCTCAGGATTTAGAAATGGCTAAAGCTATGGGAATAAATGTCAATATAGTTGTAGCTTTTAACTTTTTTTTAGGGTATAGTTTTGCAGCCTCTGCAGGGATCATGATAGGAATAATGTATAATTATGTTTCTCCTACCATGGGTGAGGTTCCCGCTTATAAAATGTTAGCCATCATTGTTTTAGGAGGATTGGGGAACCCAGTGGGAGCAGTTGTTGCAGCGATGTTAATAGGATTAATTGAAACTTTAGTAGGGGGTTATATCGGTTTTTTCCTTCCCAGAGATTCTATAGCTTTTATCGCTGTAATTTTAATCTTATTAATTAAACCACAAGGTTTATTTGTAAGAAAAAATATTTAAAATCAGGTTAAACAAATATGTATGAAGTGGTTGTAGCCATTAATGTAGGTATCTTTGTTATATTAGCCCTAAGTGTAAATATTATCACCGGTTATATAGGCCAGCCTACCTTAGGACATGCTGCTTTTTTTGGCATTGGTGCCTATTCTTCAGCCATACTTACCGGGAGATACGGGGTGCCTTTTTTATTAGCACTTCCTTTAGCTAGTCTAATATCAGGTTTTATTGGTACACTTTTAGGGCTTGCCAGTTTAAGAGTCCGGGATGATTTTTTAGCTATTACTACCATAGGCATTAATTTTGTGGTGGTGGCAATTTTCCAATATGTTCCTTATTTTGGAGCATCTTTTGGTTTATCTGTTTGTCCAGCTTATATTTTCGGGATGAAAATGAACTATGTTGGTTATTTATTGTTGACGATTTTTCTAATTATATTGATAATTCTTTTCTTAAAAAAATTAGAAAAATCCTGGTTTGGTTTAGCCATGGGAGGGATAAGAAATGATGAAGGAGCAGCTGAATCAATAGGTATAGATATTAAAAAGTATAAAATTATAGCTTTTATATTAGGTACTGCTATTGCTGGGATAGCGGGATGTATTTATGCTCATTACATGACTTTTATTTCTTCAGTTGATTTTGCTTTTTTAACTTCTATCACCATTTTATCGATGGCTATGGTGGGAGGTTCAGGTACGATAAGGGGTCCCATAATCGGGGCAATATTTCTCGGCCTTGCTCCTGAGGTATTTAGATTCGCCATGGAATATAGAATGTTAATCTATGGTGCTTTATTGGTATTCACTATGAGGTTTCAACCCGAAGGTCTTTTAGGAGAAAGAAGCTATTTATGGACCAATATAAACAAATTATTCAAAGAGAACAAGTCTAAAAAAGAAAGAGAAAGTAGTATACAGAATGGCAATTCTTAAAGTAGAAAAGTTAAAAAAATTTTTTGGAGGAGTTAAAGCGGTTAACCGAGTGAGTGTCGAGGTAGAACAAGGAGAAATACTCGGAGTAATCGGACCAAACGGAGCAGGGAAAACTACCTTTTTCAATACTATATGTGGAGTTTATCGTCCCGATGGAGGCAAGATAATATTACAGAATAGAGAAATTCAAGGATTAACTTCTTTTCAGATAGCCAGGTTGGGCATCGGTAGAACTTTTCAAATAGTCAAACCTTTTTCTGATATGACTGTTCTGGATAATGTAATATCGGCAATTGGGATTAATAAATATACAAGTATATGGGGATCTTTTAGGAATTGTCGGGTAAGCGAAACGGTTGGTAAGGCTAAAAACCTTCTTGAGATGGTTGAATTAGGAGGATATGAAAAAGAGAAGGCAGGAGCTTTAAGTTTAGGGTATATGAAAAGATTGGAAATCGCCAGAGCTTTAGGAATAAATCCTAAAATTATTATGTTAGATGAACCCTGTGCAGGCTTAAGTCATGATGCTATCAAGGATTTTATACAATTGTTTAGAAAATTAACCATAGAAGGACTTACTATCATGATGGTGGAACATAATATGCCCACTGCCATGGCTTTATGTAACCGTATGATTGTTTTAGATTATGGAGAAAAGATTGCCGAAGGAAAGCCTAAAGAAATTCAAGGAAATGAAAAAGTAATCGAGGCATACTTGGGGAAGGAAGAAGGGGAAAATGCTTAAGTTAGAAGAGATTCATGTATGTTACGAAGAGTCTCAAGCAATTAGTGAGGTATCTATCTCTGTTAAGAAAGGGGAATTTGTAACCATCATTGGGGCAAACGGAGCAGGGAAAACTACCATAATGAAAGCAATTATGGGATTAATCGGAGTTAAAAAGGGAAAGATATATTTTGAAGGCAATAATTTAACGAATAAACCACCTTGGGTTCGAGCGGAGATGGGTATCGGTTATATTCCCGAGGGAAGAAGGGTTTTCCCCGATCTTACTGTGGTTGAAAATCTAAAAGTTGGAGCATATACTATTCAAAACAAACAAATTTTAAGACAAAATTTAGAAAAAGTTTTTTTTCTTTTCCCCAGACTCAAAGAGAGAGAAACACAATTAGCCAGAAGTATGAGTGGAGGAGAACAGCAGATGTTAGCTATTGGCAGGGCTATCATGCTAAATCCTAAACTTCTTCTAATTGATGAGATAAGTATGGGACTCATGCCTATTTTAGTGAATACTGCATTTGCTGCCATTAAAAAGATGCACAAAGAGGGGATCACTATACTTTTAGTAGAGCAGAATGCCAAGAAAGCTCTTGCTAATGCGGATAGAGGCTATGTATTAGAAACCGGTTGTATCATTTTAGAAGATAGAGCTGATATTCTTAACCAAAAAGATGAAATAAAAAAAGCTTATCTGGGAGGATAGGCCTTTTATTTATTCTTAATTACCCTAATTATAATGATTTTAAAAGAGGTGATAATGATGCAAACAAATTTGGATATTTCAAAAGCAATGGCTATTAAATTAGACGATAAACTACCAGAAATGCCTGAATTTGTAGAAGGAATACGAAGGGCACCAACAAGAGAACTTATTTTAAATACAGAAGAAATTGGATTAGCCTTAAAAAATGCTTTGCGATATATTCCGGAAAAATGGCATGAAAAATTAGCTCCTGAATTTTTAGATGAACTTTTACGTGGGGGGAGAATCTACGGTTATCGTTTTAGACCGAAGGGGAAAATTTATGGCAAACTGGTCAGTGAATATAAAGGAAATTGTCTTGCTGGAAAAGCTATGCAAGTTATGATAGATAATAATTTGAACTTTGATGTCGCCTTGTATCCTTATGAACTAACCACTTATGGGGAAACCGGGCAGGTCTGTCAAAATTGGATGCAATACCGGCTTATTAAAAAATATTTAGAAATATTGACGGAAAATCAGACTCTTGTTGTAGAATCAGGACATCCACTTGGATTATTCGAATCATCACCAAATGCTCCTCGAGCAATTTTAACAAATGGGTTATTGGTTGGTCAGTATGATAATCAGGAGGACTGGCACAAAGCAATATCGTTGGGTGTAACCAATTACGGACAAATGACTGCCGGTGGATGGATGTATATTGGTCCCCAGGGAATCGTACATGGTACTTACAATACCTTATTGAATGCTGGCAGATTAAAATTTAATATAACTGGCAAAGATGACCTTGGCGGATACTTATTCGTAAGTTCAGGGTTGGGCGGAATGAGTGGAGCACAGGGTAAAGCAGTTGAAATTGCCAAGGGGATAGGAATCATTGCTGAAGTCGATTATTCTAGAATTCAGACCAGATTTGAACAGGGTTGGATTAAGAAAGTCGTGAAAGACCCGGTTGAGGTCTTTAGGTTGGCTCAAGAATACATGAGCAAGAAAGAAAGTATTTCCATAGGGTTTCATGGAAACATCGTTGATTTACTCGAATATGCGGTAGAAAAAAATATAAAAATTCATTTATTGTCAGATCAAACATCATGTCATGCCCCTTATGATGGAGGATATTGTCCTCAAGGATTGACTTTTGACGAAAGAACGCAAATTCTTAGAACAGATAGAGCAAAATTTATAAATTTAGTAAATCAATCATTAACTCACCATTTTGAATTAATTAAAATCCTTGTCGACAGAGGTTCGTATTTCTTTGACTACGGGAATAGTTTTATGAAGGCAGTTTTTGATGCAGGAGTAAAAGAAATTTGTAAAAATGGGAAAAATCCTAATGATGGTTTTGTGTTTCCTTCTTATGTGGAAGATATAATGGGTCCACTTTTATTTGATTATGGTTATGGACCATTTAGATGGGTATGTTTAAGTGGTAAACATGAAGATTTATTAAAGACGGATAAGGCAGCGATGGAATGCATCGATCCTGATCGAAGGTTCCAAGACCGGGATAATTATCTGTGGATAAAAAATGCTGATAAGAATCAATTGGTAGTAGGAACTCAGGCGAGGATCTTGTATCAGGATGCAATGGGAAGAATTAAAATTGCCCTTAAATTCAATGAAATGGTTAGGGATGGAGAAATTGGTCCCATCATGTTAGGCAGAGATCATCATGATCCAGGCGGAACGGACTCACCTTTTAGAGAAACTGCCAATATTAGAGATGGTAGCAATGTAACTGCAGATATGTCCACTCAATGTTTTGCTGGGAATATAGCCAGGGGAATGACCATGGTTACTTTACACAATGGTGGTGGAGTCGGGATTGGGAAAGCTATCAACGGTGGTTTCGGTTTAGTACTGGATGGTAGTGAAAAGGTAGATATGATTATTAAGAAAGCCATATCGTGGGATGTTTTAGGTGGTGTTGCCAGACGCTCCTGGGCTCGAAATGAGCATGCTGTGGAGACTGCCATAAAGCACAATAAAGAAAATCAAGTAGGCGATCACATTACTATTCCTTATATAATTAATGACGGTTTAATAAAAAAAGTAGTAGATAAGATTGTGAAAAAATAAATTTAGAAAGGCCAAGTAGCTGAGAATCAAAATGAAGAAACAAATAGTCGAATGTGTTCCCAATTTTAGTGAAGGAAGAGATGTAGGCAAGATAGAAAAAATAGTACAACCTTTTAAGCGTAAGAATGGCGTAAAATTATTAGGATATGAGAGAGATAAAGATTATAATCGTCTGGTAGTAACGGTTATAGGAGAGCCTGAATCCTTGAAAGAAGCAGTTATAGAGGCCATGGGTGTTGCCATAGAAGTTATTGACATGAGAAAACATACAGGCCAGCACCCTCGAATGGGCGCTATTGATGTTGTGCCCTTTATACCTATCAAGAATTTTACCATAGAGGAAGCAATTTCCCTTTCTAAAGAGGTCGCCAAGATTGCTTCCGAAAAGTATAAATTACCTATCTTTCTGTATGAAAAGTCAGCAACTTTCCCCAAAAGAGAAAATCTTTCAGTAATTCGAAAGGGTGAATTTGAAGGGATGATTAAAAAAATAAAAAAACCAGAGTGGAAACCGGATTACGGATCTGCAGAGATTCATCTTACTGCCGGGGTTACGGCCATTGGAGCAAGAGCACCACTGATCGCATACAATATTAATCTGGGTACGAATAGCTTAGAAATAGCCAATCATATTGCCAGAAGTGTTAGATATATAAATGGCGGATTGAGATACTGTAAGGCAATGGGAGTTGAATTGAAGGAAAGAGGTATTGTTCAAGTATCTATAAATATGACTGATTATACCAAAACACCTCTTTATCGGGTTTTGGAGTTGGTAAAAATTGAAGCCAAGAGATACGGAGTGAATATTATCGGAAGTGAAATAGTCGGATTTGCCCCTATGGAGGCTTTGGTAGACTCAGCAGTGTATTATCTGGGTTTAGAAAAATTTTCTACGGAGCAAATTTTAGAATCGAGGTTGGCAGAATAATATTATGGATAAAGGGAATATATTAATTAGAAATTCTTCGGAAATAGTAACTTGCAGTGGCTTTAAAGCCAAAAGAGGCGAAGAGATGTCTGATTTAAAAATAATCCCTAATGGTGCATTGGTTATTGAGGAGGGAATTATTAAGGCTGTAGATGATACGTATAACATATCAGAAAGTTTTAAGGAAAAAAATTATCAAGTTATTGATGCATCTGGAAAATCAGTTTTACCGGGATTTGTAGATTCTCATACTCATTTGGTATTTGGCGGATATCGGGCTGAAGAATTTTGTTGGAGATTAAACGGAATAAGTTACATGGATATCATGCAAAGAGGGGGAGGGATTGTAAACACTGTCAAGGCTACCCGGGCTGCCTCTAAAAAAGAATTGTATGATGAAGGAATGAAGAGATTGGATTCTATGCTTTCTTTCGGGGTTACTACCGTTGAGGGAAAGAGCGGATACGGCCTTGATTGTGAAACAGAAATAAAACAATTGGAAGTTATGGAAGAATTAGACAGAGTTCATCCCATAACTATCGTGAAGACTTTTTTAGGAGCCCATGCAGTTCCTCAAGAGTATAAGGGGAAAGAAGATCAGTTTATTGACTTTATTATTAACAAAGTTTTACCTATCGTGGTAGAAAAGAAGTTGGCGGAGTTTTGCGATGTTTTTTGTGAAAAAAATGTATTTTCCATAGAGCAATCCAGAAGATTGCTGTTGGAAGCAAAAAAGATGGGTATGAAATTAAAGCTCCATGCCGATGAAATAGTGCCATTTGGAGGAGCAGAATTGGCAGCTGAATTAGGGGCTGTCTCTGCTGACCATCTACTTCATATTTCTGATAGAGGAATAGAAGAGATGGCAAAGGCTGGTGTAGTTGCGACTTTACTGCCTGGAACGGCATTTAGTTTGAAAGAACCTTATGCTAAAGCCAGAGAGATGATAGACAAAAAATGTGTAATAGCTTTAGCCACTGATCTGAATCCAGGAAGCTGCTTTACCGAATCGATACCTTTAATTTTTGCTTTAGCTACCATTTATATGAATATGACTGTAGAAGAAACAGTATCTGCCTTAACCATTAATGGAGCTGCTGCTTTAAACAGAGAGAAAACCATAGGGAGTATTGATGTTGGAAAACAAGGGGATATTATTATCTTGGAATTTCCTTCTTATCAATATATTCCTTATCATTTAGGAATAAGTTGTGTGGAAAAAGTAATTAAAAATGGCAGAGTTGTATTTGATAAGAAGGAAAAGGAGAGGAGAAATGTTAATAGATAAAAGTGTCAGCGATTTTTTAGGCGAGTTAGCTTCTCGTACCCCGGTTCCCGGGGGAGGGAGTGTTGCTGCCTTAAGTGCAAGTCTTGCTTCTGCTCTAACTGAAATGGTGGCAAATCTAACTATAGGAAAAAAGGGCTTTGAAAAAGTAGAGAAAGAGATGGAAAAGATATCCCAGGAATCATCTAATTATCGAGAGAAATTTTTAAAGGATATTGATAAAGATGCCGATGTTTTTAACCGGGTTATGGATGCTTTCAAATTGCCTAAAAATACGCAGGAAGAGATAGTTCAGAGAAAGGGAGTTATCCAGGAGGAATTGAAAAAAGCTGCCTTGGTCCCTCTTGAGGTAGCCGAAGACGCAGTTAAGTTAATGGAATTTACATCAAAGGTGGTAGAAAAAGGAAATAAGAACGCCATTAGCGATGGAGCAGTAGCGGCAATGATGGCCAGGAGCGCAACTCTCGGAGCCTTATTCAATGTAAAGATAAATTTACAATCGATAAAAGATGAAACATTTGTAAATAAAATATTAAAAAGAGTAAATGAGCTTGAATTAAAAGCAGCTGAAGAAGAACAGAAAATACTTTCTAATGTAGTCTTTTAATAAAAAATAGCCTGCCTTTTTAACAATAGATGCCATAGAAAAATATAGGCTGAAGATATAATAATTGCTATAAATATTATCATAAGGATGATTCTAAAAAATCCTTTGGAAGTTTTGATAATAGTCAATGGGATCTATTATTCTAAAATCACTACTAACCATAAAAAATCTAACCAATCAGGCTAGTCAATAGTATAGTTTCTCTAAAAATAGAGGCTATAAGAAATATTTTTGGTCTATTATTTTTACTGTTTTGTCTATTGATAACAGAAATAAAATCAGTTAAAAGAAAAAAAGTATTTTCATCCCTTACTAAATTAGATGTTATTATGGGCTGTTCTGGAATGAGAATGCTGTATCAAAGACACAGAACAAAAGGCAAGGAAGGGAGGTATATAATGCAAAAGCTGTTGGGAGGATTAGTTGGGGCAGGTAAAAATTCGTTTATCGGGTTTGTTCACAGGACTGCTGCCGTACTTAACGGAGAAGCAGAGATTAAAGCAGGGGTTTTCTCTAGTAGTCCAGACAGATGCCTGGAACGTGGCATAGAACTGGGAATCGAAAAAAGCAGAATCTACACTCATTATAGAGAGATGATAGAAAAAGAAAACAGCCTTCCCCCCGAAGCAAGAATAGATTTTGTTATCATCGCCACTCCTAATGCTTTGCACGGCAATATGGTAAAAGCATTCCTGGAAGCGGGATTCCATGTGATTTCCGATAAACCCATGGCAATTTCTCTTTCGGAAGCGCTTGAAATAAAGGCCAGCCAGGAAAAGTCAGGGATGGTGTTTGCGCTAACTCACGGCTATGCTGGTTATCCTATGGTTAAGCAGGCCAGGTACCTAGTCAAGTCCGGAAAAATAGGAAAAGTAATCAGCATCCTGGTTAGCTATACTCAGGGATGGCTCTCTCCTCTTGTCAATGATCCGGAAACATTCAAGACCTGGCATCTTGATTCAGCTGTTTCCGGTCCTTCCTGTACCATGATAGATATCGGGATTCATGCCTTAAATCTGCTCCAAACCATAACAGGATTAAAACCCGAAAAAGTCTGTGTAGACCTTAACTCGGCCATACCGGGAAATCAGCTTGATGATAATGGTACTGTCCTCATCAAATTCAATGATATGGCCAATGGCCTCCTTTATGCTTCTCAGGTTTCCACCGGAGAAGGAAATGCTTTGCGCATCAGGATATACGGGGATAAAGCAAGCCTGTCCTGGGACCAGGAAATTCCCGAAGTATTGGACATGATGAATTCGGACGGCACCAGCACCCTATTTAAGAAGGGAATTCCTGCCTTGTGTGAAGAGGCACAGAAAGCATCGAAGCTGCCACCCGGCCATCCGGAAGGTTTCATCTGTGCATTTTCCAATGTCTATTCTGCCGCTTTCAGAGCCATACGCTGCATTAACAACAAACAGTCTTTCTGTTCAGGTGGAATAAGTGGTTGGGATTTTCCCGGTATAGAAGAAGGAATAGCTGGCATTGCTTTTGTAGAGGCAGTTTTGAGAAATAACAAGTCGTCAGTGAAATGGACCGAAGTTAATCTGTAATACCGAAAAAATTACAAATAGTAACATTCCACTCCTTATAGCAAGGATTTTTATTCTTTCATTATCAGGGAGATTGTATTATAATAATAATGATTCTGAGTACTTTTTTGTATGAGGTAATTTGAAAAGTTGATAGTGAGTGGTGGGTGATTTACCATAAAAGAATTCCGGAAAAATTAAACTATCAAAAAGATAAAAGAAAAGAAAAGGAGGTCGATATATATAGTCATAAAATCTCAAAGAAAATCGTATTAATAAGAAAAAGGAGAAAATAAAAAATGAAAAAGTCAATATTATGGATTTTAGTATTGCTATTTGTTTCTACAGTAGCAGGGTTTTCACTTGCACAAGGATTGGATGTCGGTATCGTTCTTCCTACCAAAGACGAGCCAAGATGGATACAGGACGAGACTCGTTTCAATGATGCCCTTGAGACTGCCGGCTACAGCGCTGAGATTCTCTTTAGCCAGGGTTCTTCCGCTAGAGAAAAAGAAAATGTTGAAGCTCTGATTACCAAGGGTGCCAAAATTCTTATCATCTGCCCACATGACGCTACTGCTGCCGCTGCCGCTGCAGATGAAGCCAGAGATGCAGGCATAAAGGTTATTTCCTATGACCGCCTGATCCGCGAAACCGAGGCTGTGGATTATTATGTGACCTTTGACAGTATTGCTGTTGGAGCGGCTCAAGCTCAGTATCTGGTTGACAAGGCTTCCGGAACCGGTAACCCACTTTACCTGTATGCCGGCGCTGCTACCGACAACAACTCCTTTCTCTTCTTTGAGGGTGCCTGGAATGTCCTTCAGCCCAAGATTGCCGATGGTACCTTCGTAATAAAGAACTCAAGCGAAGCTGTTGCTCTACAGGACAAGCTCACATTGACCCGTGAAGAGATGGGCAAAATCATTGGCCAGGTTACTACCGAATGGGACTTTACTACTGCTAAAAATCTGGCTGAAGCCAACCTGACTGTTGCTGGTCCTGAAGATAAGGGAAATGTATTTACCCTTGCGCCAAACGACGGGACCGGCCGTGCTATTGGAGATGCATTTGCTGATGACAATGATGTCAAGAGCTATGTAGTTACCGGTCAGGATGCCGAGATACCCTCAGTACAGTATATTATTGATGGTAAGCAGTCGATGACCGTGTTAAAGGATGTCAGGACGCTGGTCAGTGATGCAATCGCCGCGGCTGTTGCTTATCTTAATGGTCAAACCCCGGAAGCAACCCACACCTACAATAACGGTAGGATTGATGTACCTGCAAAACCTTCCGAAGTTGTTACTGTAGATCAGACCAATGTTAAGGCTGCCTTAATCGATTCAGGTTACTATGATGCAAGTGAATTTACCGGATTACAATAAGAAATAATACAACAGTTAGTTAGTAGATTATTTTACTGCACAAGGAGTACTATGAGCAAAGCGAATGTTCTCTTGAATGTCGAGAGGACCGTTCGCTTTGCTCTGTACAACAATATGTATTTTTTTGTCTAGTTATAGATTTATATTTTTAAATAAAGAGAGGGAACCCATGGCAGAAGCAATTCCTATTGTGGAAATGCGGAACATCAAAAAGAGCTTTGGTGGTGTCCAGGCATTGCGAGGAGTGGACTTGGTACTGCATCATAATGAAGTGTTGGGATTGGTGGGTGACAACGCTGCCGGTAAATCCACCCTGATGAAGATTCTCAGTGGGGCATATATTCCCGATATAGGGGAAGTCTTAATCGAGGGTAAGAAAGCACATATTACCAGTGCCTGGGATGCTCGCCAGCAGGGTATCGAAATGGTGTATCAGGATTTGGCGCTTGCCAACAACCTGGATGTTGTTGGCAATGTTTTTATGGGACGTGAAGCGGTGAGTTTGAAATTAGGTCCGTTAGGAGTGATGGACGAACATCACATGGAGCAAGAAACAGAACGCCTGTTAAATCGTCTCAAGATTGACATCTCCTCTGTGCGTTTGTCAGTGGAAAGTCTGTCCGGTGGCCAGCGCCAGGCGGTGGCTATTGCTCGTGCAACAGCTTTTGATTCCAAGGTAACTATCATGGATGAGCCTACCGCAGCCTTGAGCGTGGCAGCCATTGAAAAGGTTCTCGATTTGGTGCGAGAACTCAAAGCACAGGGCGCTTCAATCATTATCATCAGTCATCGCCTGGAAGATATCTACCAGGTTAGTGACCGAATGATGGTACTACGCCAAGGAAGAAAGGTTTGTGACACTCCTGTCACCGGTGATATTGACAGTTTCCGTGAACATGTAGTCTCTTACATTATCGGTGCACGGGATGATTTTGCCGAAGGAGGGAATAAGAAGTAAAATGATACGCTCAAATAGAGCTGAGATGTCTTATATTAGCGATATAAATAAAATGTTGGGACAGAATATCCGTGAATGGGGAATGTATATCGCCTTGTTAATAATTATGGCGTTTTTTACTATTACCACAAAAGGCATCTTCCTTTCTTCGAGAAACATAGGTAATCTGATAAATCAGACGGGCTATATAGCAGTATTAGCGGTTGGTATGACGCTGGTTATTATCATTTCGCATATAGATCTGTCGGTTGGTTATCTTTCAGGCTTCCTGGGCGCGGTAGCAGCTACGGCTATGGAATCCTGGCATCTGCCTGTATATGCAAGCATACCGATTGTAGTAGCCCTGGGAATTCTGGCAGGAATGTTCACAGGTTTTCTGGTAGGACAGATGAAAATTCCGGCTTTTGTAGCAACACTTGCCGGATGGCTGGGTTACAGAGGAGCATTGCAACTTGTCACTATGGCTAAGGGAACCATAGTAATTACCAATAACACTTTTAATGCTATAGGTAATGGCTATATTCCGGACATTCCCGATATTGGATTTTTGCCAGGAGTTCATAAATTCACTCTTATCCTCGGGGTTTTTGTTATTATATTTTTCATTATAAGTGCAATAAACAAACGCAGAAAGATGCGCTCCTACAATTTTAAAGTAGTACCAATCCATTTTTTTATCATTAAATTAATATTCCTGTCGGTTTTAATTGGTGCTATTACCTGGGTGCTTGCTGGATACAGAGGTCTTTCATGGACTGCGGTGGTCGTATTGATTGTATTGATAGTCTATCATTTTATTATGACACGGACGGTACTTGGTAGACATGTTTATGCTGTGGGCGGAAATCCGGAGGCGGCTGAGTTAAGCGGTATCAGTGTAACAAAAATAACCTATGTGGTTTTCTGTTCCATGGGCATGCTTGCTGCTCTGTCGGGTATATTGTATGCGTCTCGTTTTAAGTCTGCCACAACGACAGCTGGAACGCTGTTTGAATTGGATGCCATCGCGGCGGCTTTTGTAGGCGGCGTGTCACCGTCCGGTGGTATCGGAAAGGTTACGGGGTCAATTGTCGGTGCCTTCGTTATGATGTCATTGACCAGTGGCATGAACCTTATGGGTATTGATATATCCTACCAGTACATCGTGAGAGCCCTGGTGCTTGTAGCGGCTGTTGTATTTGATGTTACCACCCGTAAAAGAAAAAAATCATAATCAAATTTTATCTGTAGCTACTTCATGCGTGTACTACTGATCACCTCGCCCAAAGAATAATCAAGAGAAATCAAATTGCAGAACCTTCTGAATCAATTTAAGACTTTTGTTCGTATGGACAATTTTGTTTCCAGAACTGAACAGAAGTAAATCTGTAATTTTATCTGAAAATTTTTCTTTCCC
>CAYSAA010000007.1:0-2072 GCA_964428905.1 uncultured Atribacterota bacterium | reverse complement strand
CAAGCCGGATTATAAATCTATGAGCGAAATAGAAATGAGCCAGTATAATCGTCTCAGAAAGTGGCGCAATGAGCTGGCAGCCAGCGAAGGGATACCGCCTTATATTATTATGTACAATGCCCATTTATATGAAATAATCAAGAGGCAGCCCCAAGCGAAAGCGGATTAACAGGGATAATGTGAGATGAAGATAAGAGGATGTGAAATTGCGAAGATGAGATTATGGAAGTTTTCTGCCAAAGAGCCGGTATGAGATATTCCATTTTCCATTCGGTCAACGTCAGTGGATGTAAAAAAAGAGAAGATTATGAGCCACAGAAATCACAGAAAAGCACAGAAAATAAGAAAAGGGGAATAAAGAGTAATAAATAGGAATAGCATTATTTCTTGTCTTACATTTTTCAGTGTCTTTCAGTGCCTTCAGTGGTTGTAAAAAAAGAGAAGATTATGAGCCACAGAAATCACAGAAAAGCACAGAAAAAAAGGAAAAGGGGAATAAAGAGTAATAAATAGGAATAGCATTATTTCTTGTCTTACATTTTCAGTGTCTTTCAGTGCCTTCAGTGGTTGTAAAAAAAGGGAAGATTATAAGCCACGGATTACACGGATTTGCACAGATAATGTAAGGTGAAGTTGAGAAGATATGAAAATGATTTTTTTTATTTGATCACTGTCAGCTTACCCTGATCAATAAATTTTCCATCCTTTGTTATCCGCAGGAAGTAGACTCCTGCTGCCACTTTTTCACCATCAGAATCACAGCAGTCCCAATTAATTGTATTCATTTTTACATTTTCAATTTTCAATTTACGAAGTCTCTGTCCTTTAATGTTGTAGATACTCAGCTCATAATCAGCTTCAATTTTGTCAGTGAGATAATTAATGGTAACTGAGCCCCTCCCTTGATTTAGATGCATCGGATTAGGATAGATTATTAGAGTGGAATATTCCAGTTCTTCCACGATTACCGGATTGCTGTAGGGATTGTATTCATAAGCTCCCAGATCTATCCCACTACCCATTATGCGGGGATTGCCTGCCAGATCGAATTCCGGCAGTTCGATACCAACGGGTAATTCCAGCGTGCCTGCATCAATAGCTGGTGAACCTGCCTGTAATGAGTAGGGATAAGCACCTTCTCCAAAAAACATTGGGTCAAAATCCCAGTTTGTTTCGTCATCCCAGTTAAGTATATATGAACCATTGGTTAGTAATCCATCAAGACCATTTTCTATAATGTTATTATGCATATACAGAGTTGTTAAAAAACTACCGCCATCTAAGATAATTGAATGATCTGTATTATTATATATTATACAATTCACTATCTCAGTAATGGATCCTGACATTAATTTTATTGGAGCGTTACCGATACTGGGTCCATACATATGATTATCACTAAAAGTACAGTTAACAATGTTCAAGTCCATCTTAAAACAGGCTGATATGGATAGGGCTTCGGTAAAATGGGGTGTTGAATCATTATAATATTCATTATTACAGAAAGAGCTATTTAGGATGTTTATTTTTATTCTGTCACTATCAATTGATAAGTCGCTTACCAGATATAATGAACCAACAACATTATTTTTTAATTCATTACTTTCAAACTGAAATACGCAGTTTTCTTCCTGTACTCCATTAAAATGATAGTACACAGATGCTGTACCCGGAACATAAGAATTATTTCTGAATATGATGTTATTCATCGTAATATTAGACCTTTCAAAAAGTGTCGTCCAGACATATTCATTATTACATATAAGTAAATTACTTAAATTGACTGGTTCTATTGAGTTAGTACTATTAATTATATAAATCAATTGAGCCCAAGAATCCTCATGATGATCAGAATAGCCATTTCTAATCGTTAGATTCTTTATATAATACCCAAGATTACTGAAAATATCAAGAATAAAACCCGTATGGTTTTCGCTTAAATCGATTATAGTGTTATCTCTTGATTGACCACATAAAGATACATAACCTCTCATATTTATTGGGAAATATTGTTCATTATCCTCTGCTGAATAAACTCCGTCAGCAAGATATATTGTTCTGGGATTATCTGC
>CAYSAA010000006.1:0-2627 GCA_964428905.1 uncultured Atribacterota bacterium | reverse complement strand
GGAAACACTTGTCTGGAAAAATACCTGTTTTATCGTCGGTATGATACCCTTTCATTTCCATTGGAACTATTTGTCTACTTCTCATTCTTTTTTATCTCCTTTTATTGATTGTTTTAGTTCTTCTTTGATAGTATATTCACAATTATTAAGATAGATTGTGTCTACCTGTTTAACTTCACATAATTTATTTAGGAAATCCTCTAAATCATACATTGAAGAAAACTCTTTTGAATAACTTGTATTTCCGATATTATAACTTAAATAAAACTTCATTCTTTATTTTCTCCTTTTATTTCTGCTCCGCATTTATCACAGTATTTCTTATCATCTTTAATCTCAATCTTTCTATCAAGACACTTAATAACATAATTATCTCTTCTTGCTTTCCATGATTTACATTTAAAAGACTTATAAGCGATAGCAAATGCATAAAAATTTAAGTCCCCGCAGTTAATGTTCCAGCAGTCAATGTTCCAGCAGTCAATGTTCAAGCAGTCAATGTCCCTGCAGTTAATGTCCCCGCAGGTAATGTCCCCGCAGTCAATGTTCCAGCAGTCAATGTTCATGCAGTCAATGTTCCCATTAACCTTCAAATCCCAATATCTCCCTTCACATCTGATATCGCCTTCAACAGTCAAATTGTCATCTATGATTGTATTCTCTTTCAAAACTAAATCTCCTTTAATTGTTTTCATTCTTTTTTCTCTCCTTTTATTCCATCTAAAATATTATTTAATTCATAGATTGCAACATCTCCTGACATAATCTCCATTCTTTTACATTTCTCTTTCCATAATTTTTTAATCTTCTCTAAAATCTCTTTTTGTGCTTCTAAATAACCTGCTTTATAATCGGGAGTTATATTTCCATTATCAATTTCTTTATCTAATTCTATTTCTTTCATTCTAAACCTCTTTCTTTTAATTCCCTATGCCATATTTTTTCCAAGTTTTTACTTGAATCTGATGTTGGAGCATACCATCTCATAAAATCTAATGCTTCCATTAAATCTTTACTGGAAAAATCTCCTTCAATATTATCTAAACATTCAGTTAATTCTTCAATTAATTCATTTACAGATACTCCATAAGTTCCCATTATTCTTTCTCCTCTCCTTTAATTGTTTTCATTCTTTATTTTCTCCTTTAAAATATTTAACATTTATCCTCGCTGTTTCATTTGCAAATCTTAAAAAAATCTGTTCTGTATGATGATGAAGTAATTTTATATGTTTATTAAAACATTCTTCAATTTCTTTTTGGTATTTTTTGTTTTTAATAACCATTCTCAAAATAAATCTGTTCCATTACATTTAATTCAAGTTCCTCTTTTGATACATCCCAATCTGTATAATCAATTTCATAAGGAGTATTATTTATTGCACTTTCCCAGTCAGGAAAGATTATGTATGTTTTTTTGTTTTTCATTTTGATTTATATCTCCTATCAAAAGGAGGATTATTGTTTTCAATACATTCAATTAAATCAATACTTTCCAAAACTGCTAATGCCTGTTTAATTGAAATTTCAGATGCCCCTGTTGTATATTGAAGATAACCTGATAAAGTTACTTCTGAAACTTCTCCTTTACTCTTGATATAATCTTTAACCAAATCAAAAAATTCCCTTCTTCCCCTTACTTTTTTAAAAGATAAATCCAAATTTCCAATTCTATCAGACTTTCCAATCCTATCAGAATTTCCAATTCTATCAGAATTTCCAATACTATCAGATTTTCCAATACTATCAGATTTTCCAATTCTATCAGACTTTCCAATTCTATCAGAATTTCCAATACTATCAGATTTTCCAAGTCGTCTTAAATCGTTTTTTGTTTTCTTTGTCATTTTATCTCCTTAATATTATCCCAATAATTTAATAATCTCTCTTTTTGTTCTCTTCCAAATTCTGTTTCTTCAATAATTAATCCAACATATTGATTATAAACTTCTCTTGCTTCTTTTATTATTGTTGGATATATTTTTGCTCTAAATTCTATTTCTTTGGTTATTTCTTTTAGTTTGTTCATTTTAGTTTAATATAAAAGCAGGAGTTCGCTTGGCAGAAAACTCCTGCATAAGTTAAATTTTACTTGGCTTCTTTTACATTGATGGCTTCAACCAACTTTCCATCAGATGTTTTTGTTTTGTATGTTTCAAGTGACAAATGTTTTCCAACCCAGTTCTTTGAATCTTTTCCAAGTTTTTCCTCGATTGCCCTTGCATTTGTCTTTGAACAATCAAAGATAAATTCCTTGTCTCCTGTCTTGACAGGCAGATGCAATCTTTGGACATTGAACTTTTCAGATGTTACCAAATCACCTTCACCTATGATTTCCCATAAGGCATTTTGGTTTGCATTTACATCATCTGCTTTTAGGAATTGTCCTTGTGGCTTTGTGTATTCACTTACATCCATTTTTATACCTCCTGATTTAATTAATACAAATTTCAATCCCCATCTCTGAATATCTTTTCAAAGTGTTTGGATTGATTTTTGAATATACCTCTCAGGTTTTTTCCTCTTCATTTAGTTCATCAATTATTTCTTGTGCTTCCATTTGAATTATTAAAAAACAGGGGTGATTCCCCTGTCCTTTAATTGTTTGGTGAGTTTAATATCAATATA
>CAYSAA010000005.1:0-4547 GCA_964428905.1 uncultured Atribacterota bacterium | reverse complement strand
GATTAACCCGAAAATAGTCATACCAATGCATTATAAGACCGATGCCATTAAGTGGTCAATTGATCCTGTTTCTGTATTTCTAGACAAAAAACAAAATATCAACATAATTAGTGAGAAATATTTTGAAATTAGTGCATCAACTCTGCCCAAAAAGACTATGATATATGTATTAAATTATTAATTTAGTACCTTAATAAAATAATTTCTAAAAAATATTTGTTCAAGGCCTTATTTTTTTACTGTTTACGAATTTACTCATTACTGTATTCCGACTCGATACTACATACTCGATACTATTATGATCAGGGGAAAGAAATGACAAAATACATATTTGTAACCGGAGGAGTAGTTTCATCTATTGGGAAGGGGATAACTGCGGCCTCCATTGGAAGAATATTAAAGAGCAGAGGGTTGGAAATATCCATTCAAAAACATGATCCATATCTCAATGTTGATGCCGGAACTATGAGTCCTTTTCAGCACGGAGAAGCCTTTGTAACTGATGACGGAGCTGAAACAGATTTAGACCTGGGTCATTACGAAAGATTCATTGATGTTAATCTAACAAAGGACAACAGTGTTACTACCGGAAAAATTTATAATACTGTTATTTCTAAGGAAAGACACGGAGATTTTTTAGGGAAAACTGTTCAAATAATTCCCCATGTTACCGACGAAATAAAAGCCAGCATCAATCGGTTGAATAAAGCCAGGCATACACCTTTAGATGTTATCATTGTAGAAATCGGAGGGACAATTGGTGATATAGAGGGATTGCCTTTCCTGGAAGCAATCAGACAATTCAGAAATGATATTGGCAAAAAAAATGTATTATATGTGCATGTATCATTTTTTCCTTACTTGAGAGCTGCTAAAGAGATTAAGTCGAAACCTACGCAGCATAGTATCAAAGAATTAAGGGGTATTGGAATTCAACCGGACTTGTTGATTTGTCGTACTCAATCAAGATTAACAGAAACAGTAAGAGATAAAATATCATTATTTTGTGATATACCTAAAGACGGTATTATTGAAACCCGAGACGTGAATTCAATTTATGAAGTTCCCATTGTCTTGGAGGAGCAGAAATTAGGCGATATTATTGTTAAGATGTTAAATTTACCTAATAAAAAGCCGGACTTGCAACAATGGCGGGAAATGGTCTATCGCCTCTATCATCCTGAAAGAAAAGTCACTATCGGAGTAATAGGTAAGTATATCCGTTTAAAGGACGCCTATATGAGTATCCATGAAGCATTGATCCATGCTGGGATTTATCATAAATGCAGAATTGAAATCAAAAGGATAGATGCAGATTTTTTATTAAAAAACGAGGCAAAAAAATTATTAAACAATATTCACGGTATCCTCATTCCCGGTGGTTTTGGAATAAGAGGGATAGAGGGGAAAATTATAGCTATTCAATATGCACGTGAGCACAAGATTCCATTTATGGGTATATGTTTAGGAATGCAATGTGCTTTAGTCGAATTTGCCCGACATCAACTTGGCTTGCCGGAAGCCAATAGTATGGAATTTGATCCTGACACTCCTTATCCTATTTTTACATTGCTGGAAAAACAGAAAAATGTTACTAATAAAGGTGGGACTATGCGATTGGGTAACTATGATTGCCATCTAAAAAAAGGAACACTATCCTATCAAATTTATCAAAAGGAATGGGTCAAAGAGAGACATCGTCATCGGTATGAGTTCAATAATGCATTTTTGTCAAAATTTAAACAAGCTGGTATAATAATTAGCGGAATCAATTTGGAAAACAATTTAGTTGAAATTATTGAGTTAACAGATCACCCATGGTTTGTGGGAATGCAATTTCATCCTGAGTTTAAATCCAGGCCCAATCGTCCTCACCCCATGTTTAAAAGCTTTATTGAGTCAGCTATAAAAAAGAGCCAAATAGTTTAAGATGGTTGTTATAAATAAAGTTTTTGGAGAAATAAATGGATGCCTTGATTCTGGCAGGTAGAAAAGATACCGGAACATTAGAAAGTCACAATAAATTAAACAACAAAGCTTTACTGTTGATTAATCATACTCCGATGATTGAATATGTTGTTGATGCATTAAATCAAGCAAAGAAAATTAATAATATTGTTGTTGTGGGTCCAAAGTCTGATTTAGATTTGTATATCAATAAAAAGGTGAATAAAATAATTGAGTCGACAGATTCAATTATAGAGAATATTGAGATTGGTATTGATTATATAAACAATAACTATAAGATTATAGTACTGACTTCTGATATTCCATTGATTACCGGTGAAATGATTGATCATTTTATTATGAAATGTCAGGAATATGAGGCTTCTTTATACTATCCTTTTATTTCGAAAGAAATTATTCTAAAAAAATATCCTGAAGCAATACGGTCTTATGCGGTTTTAAAAGAGGGAATTTTCTGTGGCGGAAACATGGTTATTTTCTCCAGATTATTGTTTGCCCAGAATAAACGATTACTGCTTGAAATGTATCAAAAAAGAAAAAATATCTATAAATATGCCAGTATATTAGGTTTAAGATTTATAATCAAATATTTATTTAAGTCCTTAACCATTAAAGAAATTGAGGATAGAGCTGCTGAAATCGTGGGTTACCCAGTGAAGGGAATTATGGTAGATAATCCGGAGATGATGATTGATTTGGATAAATTAAGTGATTATGAGTTAATCTCACAAATATTAAATGAGAATTGTTCCCATTTCCAATCAGCGGTATAGGTAATATTTTTAACTGAATATAAAAAAATTATGGAAAAAATATTGTTTTTTTTGAAGGAAGTGATATAATTATTATATATTAATAACTACAGGGTTATTCTTCATGAATTTTGTCCCACTATATCTCTTTAAATAGGATTCTTTCTGTTTGTTAATATTTGATAATAAAGTTACTGGATAATAGATATTGATCACTTTATAAAAAAGTTTTTCAATCCATTAGAAACTATTTTTTGTTATGTATTTTTAAAAGCTTGAGGGGGTTTTAGTTTTGGAATTAAATGAATTAAAAGAAATGAAAATTAATGAATTATGTAAAATAGCTAATCAATATGAAATTAATAACTGTGCCCGCATGAAAAAAACTGACTTAATTTTTAACATTTTAAAGGCGCAGACCGAGAAAAAAGGGTATATGTTTTCAGAAGGAATATTGGATATCATGAAGGAAGGGTTTGGTTTTCTCCGGACAGATGGATATTTACCCAGTACCAATGATATCTATATTTCTCCTTCACAGATCAAGCGGTTTAATTTAAGCAATGGTGATCTTGTTTCCGGAGAGGTTCGTTACCCCAAGGAAGGCGAAAGATATTTCGCTTTACTAAAAGTAGAAGCAGTCAACCATGAGGATCCCGAAGTGTCCAAGGATAGGATTGATTTTGAGAACCTTACTCCATTATTTCCTTTAGAAAAGTTTACCCTGGAAACAAAGCCTTATGAATTATCAACCAGGGTAATAGACCTGTTTTCTCCTATTGGAAAAGGACAAAGGGGCCTTATTGTTTCACCACCCAAGGCTGGCAAAACAATGTTGTTAGAAAAAATTGCCAATGGAATTACCGAAAATCATCCGGAGACAATCTTAATGATATTATTAATTGATGAAAGACCTGAAGAAGTCACTGGAATGAGACGTTCAGTTAATAATGCAGAAGTAATAAGTTCAACCTTTGACCAGCCTATCAGTAATCATATCAAAGTTGCCGAGGTAGTTTTGGAGAGGGCTAAAAGACTGGTTGAGCTTAAGCGTGATGTAGTTATTTTATTGGACAGTATTACCCGATTGGCAAGAGCTTATAATCTACACATTCCTACCAGTGGTAAGACTCTGTCAGGAGGATTGGATTCTACGGCACTTTATTATCCCAAGCGGTTTTTTGGTGCAGCACGAAATATTGAAGAGGGTGGTAGCTTAACAATACTGGCAACAGCTTTGGTGGAAACCGGTAGTCGTATGGATGATGTTATTTTTGAAGAGTTTAAAGGTACAGGCAATATGGAACTGCGTCTGGACCGTGAAATATCTGAAAATCGTATTTTCCCTGCTATTGATATCAAACGTTCCGGTACCAGAAAAGAAGAGTTGTTATTGGACAGTGAACAATTAAGCAAAGCCTGGTTAATGAGACGCGCTTTATCCAATCAAACTACGATTGATGCTATAAGCTTATTGTTGAATAGATTAAAAAAGACCAAAAGCAATGCTGATTTTTTAAATACGATTAAGGAAGAAAACAGCAATCGTTAATTGCTTTATGTAGCCAATATCAGATTTTATAGAATTCTGATATTGTTTACATAGGAGACTACTTAAAAAGAATTAGAGGAGTTTCAGAGGAAAACCTTCTAATTATATTAAATAATTTGTCTTTTCTTTGACGGTTAGAGTCACTTGTGATATAATTTTTTCGGAATTTTTAGGGCATTATTTAAAATGAAGGTGAGTAAATTATGAAAAAAGGAATTCATCCCAAGTATGGTAAAGCCAGGGTTATCTGTGCATGTGGAAATACTTTTGAAACC
>CAYSAA010000004.1:0-10665 GCA_964428905.1 uncultured Atribacterota bacterium | reverse complement strand
ACGTGGTCAAATTTATTTATACCAATATGATGCAGGCCAGTTCCGAAACATCTGATTTTATGATAAAGTTCCTGATAGGTAATGGGTAAAAATTTTCCTTCCTCTTTTACTTTAAAGGCCGATCGCTGCCGGTATTTTTTGACGCTATTTTTAAGCATATCTGGCAAAGTTTTTAAAGTATCCATTATTCTTCCTCCAATACCATCCAAAAAATTATTATCTGGTAATAGTAGTAGTTATCATTATTTTATTTATCATACCATTAATGTCAATCTTTTTTTGATACTAAATTTCAGGAAACTCAAAGAAATATAAAAAAGCAGGTAATATTTTCCTTATAGAGCTATAATAAAAGGAATGAGATAGAAAGGAGTAAGGCAGGTAATTCTAAAGATGCCTCTTGGTCCATTATCCCGATTGTGTGATGCAAACATTGTTAATATCATACTTTTCCTGAGTTTTATTTTTAAGTGACTGTTTTCGGGAATGGTGATCCAATTGTTTTTTTCTGAGTCGGATATGATGTGGTGTTATTTCTACTAACTCATCATCCTGGATATATTCCAAAGCCTGTTCTAAAGAAAATTGTCGTGGTTTTTCCAAACGCAAAGCCTCATCTGAACCACTTGCCCGCATATTGGTGACATGTTTCTTTTTATTGATATTGACATTCAGGTCTTCGTTTCGATTATTTTCCCCCACGATCATTCCCCGGTAAACCTGAGTAGATGGACCAAGAAATAAAGTTCCTCTTCCCTGGGCATTATAAAGGCCATAGGTACTACTGGTTCCATTTTCAAAGGCAATCAGTACACCGTGAGTACGTGAAGGAATATAGCCTTTAAAGGGTTGGTATTCCAGGAAGATATGGTTCATAATACCCTTGCCTTTTGTTTTTGTTAAAAATTCATTCCGGAAACCGATCAGGCCTCTTGCCGGAATTTGAAACTCCAGTCGAAGTTGGTCACTGGAAAAATCCTGCATATTCACTAATTCGGCTTTTCGCTTGCCACATATTTCCATGATGACACCCAGATGTTCTTTGGGGATATCACAAGTCATCAGTTCTATCGGTTCATATTTTTTCCCATTGATATTCCGGAAAATGACCTGAGGCTTGGATACCTGAAATTCATATCCTTCACGGCGCATTTTTTCCATCAAAATTGAGAGATGAAGTTCTCCTCTTCCTGAAACATGATAGGTGTCCATTGACTCTGTTTCTTCTACATGAAGACTCACATTTGTCTCAATTTCTTTAAAGAGGCGTTCTCTTAAGTGACGGGAAGTTACAAATTTACCTTCCTGCCCGGCAAAGGGACTGTCGTTTACTTTAAAATCAATGGATAAAGTGGGTTCATCAATATTAATTTTAGACAAGACTTCCGGATTCGCCTGGTCTGCAATCGTTTCTCCAATACTTGCATCATCAATTCCTGCGATGGCTACAATTTCACCTGAATAGGCAATTTGAGCTTCTTTTCTTTGCAGTCCTTCAAAAAGGTAAAGTTTAACGACTTTATAATTAACACGAGCTTGATTCCGTTTAATTAATATCACATTTTCTGATTCGAAAATTTTTCCTCGCACAACCAGTCCGACAGCAATCTTTCCCATATAATCATCATAATCAAGGTTGGTAATTAATAATTGCAGTGGTGCAAGATAATCAACTGAAGGAGAAGGGATACACTTTAAAATAGTAGAAAAAAGCGGTTCCAGGTTCGAACTCAGTCTATCGGGTGAAAGTCCGGCTTCACCTATTCGTGCCGAAGTATAGATAACAGGGAAATCAATCTGTTCATCATTAGCGCCTAATTCAATGAAGAGGTCATAAATTTCGTTTAATACTTCCTTTGGACGTGAATTGGGGCGATCGACTTTATTAATGACAATAATAGGGATAAGATTTAATTCCATTGCTTTACGCAATACAAAACGTGTTTGGGGCATGGGTCCTTCAAATGCATCAACAATTAAAAGAACTCCATTAACCATTCTCAGTATCCGTTCAACTTCTCCACCAAAATCGACATGTCCTGGGGTATCTATAATATTGATCTTGGTATCACGCCAATAAACAGAAGCATTTTTTGAAAGAATAGTGATACCCCGTTCACGCTCCAGGTCATTAGAATCCATAATTCTTTCTTCTACTATCTGATTATTTCGGAAGGTACCACTTTGCTTTAACATTGCATCAACCAAAGTAGTTTTACCATGGTCAACATGGGCAATGAGAGCGATATTTCTTAAATTGAAATTTTTCAATGTTGTTAATTCCTTTAGACTTAGTATTATTAAGATATTTATGAAAGACTAAGTAGTATAACATAATTACATTTTTTATACAAAATAACTTTTTCCATAGTTGAGATTTGACATTTTGAAAGAAAATTGTAATAGTAAAAATATAAGGTAATACTATACCATTATGACGGGTATGATCTATATAAAGATATATTGAAAATAACCAGATCAGAGAAGATAGAAATGGAAAATAAAAGTTTAAAACAAAAGGTGCAAAAGCTTTTAGATCGGGCAGATGTTCAGATTGATGGTCAAAGACCCTGGGATATCAGAGTAAATAATGAGGAACTTTACACAAGAATTTTGGCAGGTGGTATCCTTGCTATTGGGGAAGCCTATATGGATGGATGGTGGGATTGTGATGCATTGGATCAATTGATAGATAGAATCTTTAGGGTAAAATGGGATCTTAAAAAAATCCTACCAAAACATTTAGTCTGGGATGTCTTGAAAGCAAGGCTTATAAATCAGCAGAGAAAATCGCAAGCTTATGTAATTGGAGAACGCCATTACGATACCGGAAATGAACTTTTTCAGGTTATGCTGGATAAAAGAATGAATTATAGCTGCGGTTACTGGAAGAATGCAAAGAGTTTGGATAAATCCCAGGAAGACAAGTTAGATTTAATCTGTAAAAAATTGAAACTGAAACCTGGTACAGCCGTTTTAGATATTGGTTGCGGCTGGGGCAGTCTGGCAAAATATGCAGTAGAAAAATTTCAATCAAAAGTAACCGGTATAACTGTTTCTAAGGAACAAGTGAGACTTGCCAAAGAAATGTGCCAGGGATTGGATGTTGAAATTCGTTATCAGGATTATAGAGATCTGACCGAAAAATTTGATTCTATTGTTTCGGTTGGTATGTTTGAACATGTAGGTTATAAGAATTATCGGGAATTTTTTAAGGTGGTTGACCGATGTTTAAAGGATAAGGGTTTATTCCTGTTGCATACCATTGGAGGTAATCAACCAACTAAATCGGTGAATCCCTGGATAAATAAGTATATCTTTCCTAACGGCATGCTTCCCTCGGCAAGTCAAATCACCAAAGCCTATGAGGGTTTATTTAAACTAGAGGATTGGCATAATTTTGGAACCCATTATGATAAAACTTTAATGGCGTGGCATCGCAACTTTAATCAAAACTGGGATCGAATTAAAATTCGTTATGATGAACGGTTTCGAAGAATGTGGAATTATTATCTTTTAACCTGTGCCGGAGCTTTTAGGGCGCGTCAAAATCAATTATGGCAAATTGTTCTTTCAAAAATAGATTCACCCATAGATTATGATAGTATACGTTAACTACAATGGTACACTATTTTCTTTCCCTTTCCATTTTCCTGATAAAATTAAAAAATTTTCAAATTGCGACCTCTAATAAAAATATTGCCAAATTGATTCAAATCATATAAAATATTTTTGCAAAAGAAAAATGATATCAAAGAAAGGAGAAAAAAGATTATGCCTAACTATAATTACGAATGTCAGGATTGTCATAATACTTTTGAGGTCACCGCCTCAATAAAAGATATGGAGAAGGGGAATTTCTCCTGCAAGAAATGTGGCAGCAAAAATACCAAAAGATTGTTTGACGGGTTTGGTTATAGCCATGGAAGTTCTTCTAATGATTATAATCCCACAAGCTGCCCGACTTGCCCGGGCGGAACCTGTTCTTTAGGATAATGATTGGAAGATTAGAGAAGATTAGGGGTCAGGTCTTCACATTTGACATTGACTTAACGAAATGTCAAATGTGAAGACCTGACCCCTAATCTAATTATTTCAGTGTCAAGCGCAAAATTTTGTCGTCACCCTGCCTTGGTCTTCCTCTTCCGTCCAGGTTATTGGTTAATATATATAAGGCATTATCCGGTCCCACAACTGCATTACGCAGGCGTCCATAAGTACCGCTGAACCAGTCATTAGCGAATAATCTGTCAATACTGGTTACTTCATACGAGTTACTTGACATTGTAACGTCAATACGTATCAGTGCCTGACTGCGCAGGGTTGCCACAAACAAGCGGTTATTCCAGAAGGTCATGCCGGAAGGTGGTGTTGCCTGCTGCCACATAATAATCGGATCAACATAAGGTTCCACATTTGCATCACCCAAAACCATTGGCCAGCCATAGTTATTGCCACTTTCAATCACGTTAATAATATCTTTATCCCGTAAGCCGAATTCACCGGAAGGACCGTGTTCGGAGGAAAAAAGATCTCCTGTTTCAGGATGCCAGGCGATCCCTTGGGGATTACGATGTCCCAGTGAATAGACCGGTGAATTGTCAAAGGGATTATCAGCGGGAATATCACCATCCGGGGTAAGGCGGAGAATCTTTCCGCCCAAATTATTAATATCCTGGGCAATTTCAGACTGCCAGGTATCCCCGGTAGTGATATAGAGCATTCCGTCAGGACCAAAAGCAATTCGACCTCCGTTATGAACACGGGAGCCGGGGATTCTGTCCACAATAACTTTGTCAAACTCTATGGTAGTATCAGTATCATAATAACGGGTAATCCGGTTAAAGATTGCATTATTCTCTTGATACGTATGCATTACATAGAGATATTTCTGGTCCGGGTAATCCGGGTGTTTTGCCAGACCCATCAATCCGCCTTCACCGATATGTGCCACTTCATCAATTACTTTATAAGGTTCCTCCTGCAAAATGCCGTTTTCAATCAGCCAAATCTGTCCTGCACGTTCAGTAACCAGAGCCTTATGTTCCGATAGAAAGACCAATTCCCAGGGGATGCGCAGATTTTCCACCCATATTTGAACATTGTATTCAGCCGGTTCAGCAATAAATCTATCTTCAACTTTCTGCGGCGGATCACCGACTATCGGGTTACCAAATTCTATCTGATTACTGTTGGCTAAAATAGTTAAGTTGAATAAAAGGCTAATTAAGAATACACTAATTAAAAATAAAAGTCGTAGGAAAATTTTGTGATACATTTTTAACCTCCTGATTGCTTTACAAGTATGCATGTTCTATAAAAGTTGTTAACAAATTCATTTTACCATATTTACAGATAAATAGGAGAGATATTTGAAAAGTGCAGCAACCTGTAATATGATGTTAAAACTATAAATTTTAATACAACATAATGATATTGCCATAGGAGAGCGGGTAAATAAATATGAGGGTTTGGGATATTCACCCCGGATATCTTTCCGGACGAAGCTTGTTGGGAGAGCATTCAGAAATACATGCCTTATATCGCATTATTACAGGGCAGAAAGCAGGATTTGCCCGGCATCCTGAAACTAAAAGATGGACGGGACATTTGGATCTTCTGGTTCTCCGGCATGACCTGCTTATAAAAGAGATAGCTTTAAGAGAGTTTAAGCATAACAGTCCTTTAGTTTATCACAAAAACATTAATGAAAATGACCGGTTGAACCATCTTTCCTATGTCGACTTACCTTCAGAGCAATTTGAGATACTGCGTAAAAAATATTTGGAAAAAGACCAGGAAGGGCGAATACCTCTTCCCCGAAACGGAACCGAATTCTGGTCTCATCATAAATATTCAGTCATGGCTCGAGGTTACCAATATTATAAAAATATCCAGGGTTTTATGAAAAACAGGCAGAATCTTCCAATTCAACAGGAAGGGGATTTGATTTTAAAGATTCAAGATTATATCAAACTGGAAGTACCAATGAAGGCTTTGGAGAATACTATTCAACATTTATGGGGTTACTTTAAGGAGAAAGTAAATCAAGAAGAGAAAATTTATTTTTTTAGTGTTTTGGATTCTAGGTCAAAATTGAATATTCTTTTTACTTTGGCAAAAAAATACCAGCAGAACTATTTACTGCATTCTACTATTTTTGCAGATTTATTACCAGGATAAACAACTTGAAATTCTAATTCAATATACTATTAATATTTTTAGAGATTAAGCAGAAAATATAAAAGAAAAACGGAAATGATTATTGACACCTGACTTAAAATAAGAATAAGGAAGAGGAGGTAGAATTAAAAATGTTTGAGTTCAGTACATTTACCTGGGTGGCTATTTTTGCAATTTCAGCTGCCATTATTAATGCTTTGGGGATATTGACCATTTATAAAAATAAAGAATGGGCGGAAAGGGCAAAAACTTATTTTATGTGTTTTGCCGCCGGCGTATTGATCTCAGTCCCTTTGATGTCAGCCTTTCCTGAGGCGGTAGAAAAAAATCATTATGCCGGCTTCTTTGCTTTACTTGGATTTTTGTTTATGTTTTTCAGCAATAAAGTTATCCAGTATAAAACCAAACAGAAATCACTTGCTTTTGGTATTACCGCTGTAGAAGGGATTGCCATTCATTCATTTGTGGATGGCATGATCTATGCTGTAACCTTCAGTATTAGCATACTTACAGGATTTCTGGCAGGAATCGGCCTGGTAATTCATGAATTCGCCGAAGGTATTATTACCTTTTCAGTCCTTATTGAAGGTGGATTTAATAAGAAAAAAGCAATTTTATATGCTTTATTGGTATCATCCTTAACGACCCCTCTGGGAGCATTCATTGCTTATCCCTTTGTTTCTAAGTTGAGTCCCCCAATTTTAGGTTTATTGCTGGGTTTTGTGGTAGGTGTCCTAATTTATGTTTCTGCTTCTCATCTTTTACCAGAAGCACAAGGGCATGAGAAAAAACATTCCACCATTGCCTTCTTGACGGGAATTGCCCTGGCTTTATTGATTGTCATGACCAAGGCGCATTGATCGAAATCGCCAGAGAATGTCTCAAGAAAAATTTCGAAGCGGTTCTCATTTTTGTCAGGGAATAGTTAATATATCAAATGGTGGGGGTATTTGCCATGATTTTATCTCGGGCGAAAAAATGATCATAAATAAAAAGCCCAATATTAGTAAGGGCAAGGGCTATAAAGCCGGCAAAGCCGGTTCCTCCCACTGTTAGGTCATTTCCTCCTTTAATTACAATTAAAGGCAATCCGATTGTGGCATTAAGAGAACCATGGATAATAGCCGCCGCAAGAACAGATTTTGCTTTTAAACGAACATAACTAAAAATGGGAGAAAGCAGCAAGGTAAATATAATCATCATAAAGACACCAGTCTGAGGATGTTCCGGATAGTTATGCCCTTGCAGGATAATAGGGGCATGCCATATTCCCCAGATCAGTCCGATAACAATGGAAGATTTCCAGAAACCGAGAAAAGCTAATTCTTTTTGTAAAAAACCTCTCCATCCCAGCTCTTCACCGAAACCGGCAACAGCATTGATGGTAATCCCGGCGATAAGCCCCTGCAGTAGCCCGATCCAGATTGGGTGAACGGGAAAAGCAATGGCCTGGTCTTTCATCTGCTGGAGCTGTTCCGGGGTAAGCACAGATTCGAATCTTTCAAAAATTCCAGCCATTTCCGGGGAATATTCCACACTGGGGAAGAGTAGACTTACACCCAGGGTAACAAAAGCGATAATGGCCGGGAGTAACCAAGCTATTAGAAACCACCTATTCAACTTAAAAGAAATTCCCAAAGGACCTTTTACCGGTTCCCTAAGGATATACTTTTGGATAATAATTGCAACTATCATTGGTATGAACATATATGCAGTTGCTATGATAAGCGAACCCGGCATTACCCATTTCCCACCTAGAAGAAAGTAGAGAAAAAATAGAAGATAATTTAAGAAAAAAGTTAATCCGATAAAGATGACTATTCTTTTAGGGTTTTTATTCACAATATAACTTTCCTCCTGTTAAAAAATTATTTTTTGTCAGTTATTTGATATTTCGTCAAAATTTTTATTTGCCCCAATTATAGAAGAGATTATTCATAGAAACAAATTAAAGTTTGTTGGCATCAAAGAAGATAGAAGCAATTCATTATTATTCTTCTATCTTCTAAAAATAGTTTACTCTATTAAAAAAAATTTATACGATAATTTAACCCATAAATGGATTTTTAGTGCCTATTTTTCGAATCCTGCCTGGGGAGCTTATTCATCTTTGCTCCATAGTATCCTTCTGAGGGTTTTTGTTTTTCCCTGCAACTTTTATCTACCTTTTGTTTATAATATAATAAAAAAATAAAAATATACTCTATCAAATAATTCTATATTAATTTTGGTATAATTTGAATATGAAACACACATAAATGCATATACCGCAAGCGACTGTATTTCTTTTCAATAACAGTAAGTTTTTAAAAAGGAGGAGTAGCTTATGAAAAAAACAATGTATTTGATTTTAATAATTGCAGTAGTGTTGATTGGAATGATGTTTATGGCTGGCTGTGTACCGGAAACCTTAAAACCTGACCTGATTCCAGCAAATCCCGAAGGATGGGCTGGTTTCTGTGATATTGATGACTCTGGAAACTTAGTTGTGCACATCAAGAACCAAGGCCTTGCCACTGCAGAGAGTTCGAGTGTAAAGGTTACTTTTGGTCAGTATGGTGAATTTATCAAGCCTGTTCCTGCTTTAATGTACGGTGATACAACTACGGTTTTATTCTCAATTCCATCAGGATGTTTTAATCCCGATTGTGGTTTTGAAATTACCGTAGATGTACTTAATGATGTGGATGAATCCAACGAGCTCAATAATAGCCAGACAGGTAACTGTATCGGCTAGTTTTTCTTACTAACAAGGATATTTGTACTACTTTTGATATGGTCGCTTGCGGTCTTTCCCAAGAGGGAAGTTTTAAAAGATAAGAAATAAGGAGGTAAAAATGATAAATAACAGAAGTTCTACTATTAGTAAGCCATTTATATTTTCTATGTTGTTTTTTTGATATTTATAGGAGGTCTATTTTATGAAAAACAAATTAATAAAAAAATTCTATTTTTTCTTTTTTTAACCCTGATCTTTTTCTGGGGCTGTAATGCTGCTTCTCCTGTTAATCCACCTCCTTCAACACCTCCTGAGGATGCAATTTTAGTCTCCATTACCGTCCTTCCAGAGACCATGACCCTATCAGTAGGAGATTCCCAGAAACTCACCTCTATCACCGCCAGCTATGACATTGCTGCCGATACCACTATCCCCCTGGCAGATTGTTCCTACAGCTCCGATAACCCAGGTGTTGCTACAGTTGCTAATGGTACTATCACTGGAGTTAGTACTGGTTCGGCTACCATCACCATCAGCTATACCGAAGGTGCGATTACCCAGACCGATACTATCGAGGTAAGTGTTCTTATCACTGGGATTATCCTCTATCCGGTGCATAATATTACCCAGAACAAATCCTACTTTGCCATTCAGGATGCTTTAGATGATGCTAAAAATGGGGATACCATTCAGGTGAAGGATGGCACCTACCAGGAGAGCCTCACTTTTCCATCCGGAAAAATCATTGTTCTGGAAAGTGTCAATGGTTCATCTTCCACTGTTATCCAGGGCTTAAACGGTCAATATGCCATCAGCTGCAACGGTTCGCAAAAGGGTACCGATATCCGAGGCTTTACCATCACCCATCAAGCAGGAGAGAAGGGGGCCGGGGTTTACAACACCAACGGTTGGATTAAATTGACCGGATGTCATATCTTGAATAATGCCTCCGATGAGAACGGGGGAGGTATTCGCAATCTCAATGCCACTATCACTGTCAATGGCTGTACCGTCTCCGGTAATTCAGCTCCTACTTCCGGCGGAGGCATACTTAATGACAATGGTACCTTGAATTTAGATAACAAAAGCATTATCTCTTACAATTCCACTCAATACGGTGGGGGAATCTGTAACTACCACGGGAACACCGCCATCATCGGAGAAACTAGTGTAATCCAGAATACGGCTACTGAATCCGGTGGTGGAATCACGAATGACGGCGGTACTACAACTATTACCGGTAAGAGCAGTGTCTCTGAAAACCGGGCTAATGGCCATTATGGTGGTGGTATCTATATGGACCATGGTACCGTGAATGTGACCGGGGGAAGTATTGTCTCTAAAAACTATGCTGCTGGTACAGGTGGTGGAATATATAATTTTCATGGTACCTTAGAAATATCTGCTAGTAATGTATCTGAAAATGTCTCTAGTTGGAGTGGTGGAGGTCTAGCCATGTTTGTTGCTGAAACCACAATCTCTGAAAGTAGCATCTCCGAAAATAATGCGGCTTTTGCTGGAGGAGGAATTGACCTCAGCTCAAGTATCTTTAAAATCACCGGGAGTACTATCTCAGAAAATAATGCCGATGTTATGGGTGGAGGGATTTATCGATACCAGTCCTCTCCCGTAGTTCCCGATATTATAGGAGGTAGCAGCAGTACCGATACGGCAAACTTTAATCACTTCATTAATAATAAAAAGAACGGTATAATTTCTTCTGACCATCATATTGTGTATACCTATAGTGATGGGGATGTCCA
>CAYSAA010000003.1:0-2316 GCA_964428905.1 uncultured Atribacterota bacterium | reverse complement strand
AAGGAAGAAAATTATATTATTGATGAAAAAGGCAAAAAAACTGTTGCAGTTCTTCCAATAGAGAAATACGAAAGGCTACTTGAAGATCTTCACGATCTTACAATCATTGCTGAAAGGCGGGATGAGCCAACTATTTCTTTTGACAAACTTAAAGAAAAACTAAAGAAAAATGGTAAAGTCCCTCGCAACAAATTCTTTTGCAAAAAATATCCGCAAACTTCATGGCACAGATAAGATTTTTAGAATCAGAGTCGGTAATCATAGAATTATCTATCTTATAGATGTCCAATAAAGTATTATCGTTATTTATTACATAAGACACAGAGAAGAAGTTTATCGCAGAATTTAATAGAAAATCCAAGGGGAAACTGATAATTCAAGACCTGATTCCTCTTGTATTGAACTAATTAAAGAAGATGCCTGTATTATTATGACACTCAACATTTTTGTAGAAAAGATTGATATCGGATCGAAGTTAGTAGACCGAGTGATAGAAGAAGCAAAAGTTGCCCAGTTAGTCTATTCTCTGCAACTATTTATCATGTGAAATAAACTGAGGGTGGAAAACATCTTAGCAGCTCTAATTTGGTCACAGGCTTGATATGGTAATTATCCAATCCAGCCGGTATAAAAATAATTTCTCCTTTGCCTAGGGAAATATAGCCATGATGATTCCAATGAATTTCTCCCTTTCCTTCTGTAACAATCAAAACATGATAAATCTGGTAAGAATCAACAGAAAACGGGGATGCCAAAACTAACTTTTCTAATTTAAATTTTTGAGTATCTCCTTGCTCTAAAATTGTCCAGAGATGATTTTCATCAATACTTTTTTTATTCCTAGGTTTTTTGCGAAAATGACTAAGCAATTCTTCTTTGTTATAACCCTGATAAGAAAAACATTTTAGAGCATTTTCAAACCCAATATTTTGATGGCAAAGTGCATCCGGAATTTTTCTACCTTGGGCGGTTCTTTCAACACGAATGGTATAATCTGTTGGTTCCTGTATCTCTAATAGAAAACATCCACTCCCTATGGCATGGGGTAAACCCCCGGGTATAAAATAAGCCCTATCCTTTTGAGCAGGCACACGATGCATTACTTCAATCATGCCCGGTATATTTTGTTCCTGAAAAAGTTCTTTAAATTTGTCTTCACTAATTCCTGGTTTAAATCCCATCAGTAAATAAGGCTCTTCTCCATGAATGAACCGAGAATTAAGAATAAAGGACGCTTCTGTTTTTCCGAAAGTAGAATGAAAATACTTTTTAGCAAAAGAAACGGTTGGGTGACATTGTATTGATAATCGTACATTAGAATCTAAAAGTTTGATGAGTAAGGCTAATTTTGGCCCAAAATGTTGGTAATGCTTTTCTCCTAATAATTCTACTGGTCTTTCTTTGATCAATCGTTCTAATGTCACTTGAATCCCCGGACTTATTTCTATCTGACTCAAACCTTCATCCTTTAAAAATTCTCGGCCGGTATTATAAGCATGTGTATCTGAAGCAATCCATTCCTCGGGTAAATCTGTATCATTGGGATGGGGATTTAATTTAAATTGATCCAATAGTTTACCACCCGTATAAGTACGCCAAACTCTGTTTTGTTGTAATTTCAATGGTCTTTTTGCCCAATCTTGAAAATTGATATTCATCAATTGACTAATTCTCCTCCCTATGAATAAAAACGTTTAAGTGGGTCATTTGGGGTCAGGTCTCAACATTTGACATTCAACTGTTTTTTAGAGCTTCAATGACTTTATCTTTTATTCTCTCAGCTTCTTTGTCTTTTTTGCATTTCTGTTCAAACCTTTTAACCGCCTGGGAAACTGCTGAATAATCCATAGCAAACAATTCTCCAATCTCAGTAAGTTTCAGTGGGGTTAATTTCTTAATTAAATATAAAGACAGGGACCGATAAATATTTCCCCTTTCCTTACTCATCACTCTTTTCTTTTCTATTTGATTTACCGCACATACCTTTTCCATAATCTCTTTAGGGTTATAAGAGCTTGTTAAATTGGAAATGGGAATTTCCCGGGAACTTTTCTGATTTTTAATTTTAGATTTAATCTTTTGAATAAAATCATCATTTCCCAAGGCAATATTATGATAAGTTTGTTTGAAGGGATCTTCCAGGTTCTGGTTCTGTAACATGTATTCTTGATATTGTCTGATTGCTAAATGATAATCAGGAGAAAAGAAATTCAAGACTAAAGATTTATCTAAATGATCAATACTGGACTTTCTTAAATTTACATAGTCAGGATAACTGCTCCAGGTATAATCCTCTAATCTGTCAACTATTCCTGC
>CAYSAA010000002.1:0-3428 GCA_964428905.1 uncultured Atribacterota bacterium | reverse complement strand
GTCAATCCAACAAAAATAAAAGCTTTTCGATTTTTTGAATTCATTTTATATTTTTCTTATTCGGAATATATTTGCTTAAATTATAAAATAGGTCAATATTTTAATCAACAAAAAGCTGAGAGTTACTTGTTTTTCTGACAGCTGTCATATTTTAGAAAGAAAACAATATATTAAAATAATATAGAACTACTAACAGAACTAAAGGTATATAAGCATTAAAATACCTAAAATTTTCAATAAAAAATAAATTGACATAACATTAAAAAATACATTATAATTATTTCATCAAAAACAAGCTTAATTGATAACAAATAAGGAGGTATCCTTATAGAGAAAAGAAAACCATAAGCTGAGAAAGGTTAACCATCGGAAACGATGGGACGCAAAGTTACGGGTGTTCATGCTCAGTAATTAAGTAGCTTTTTTGGTATCATTTCACTAGCAAAAGAGGCATTGAAGTATTAAATTTAATTAAAATGAAGAATAAGCCGGGAATCGTCTACTTAGTATCAGGTTGTATGAAGAAGTAGGGGTAAGCTGCAGGGAAAGGTAGCCAATCCCTATTTTTATGTTTTTAGTTCTTATTTGAAGTCTTTATAGATCAGAATTTGAAAGAGATATTCTTAATTTGCCATGTCTCATTCTATACATATTGATTCTAATCTTATCCCAAACAAGTGAGCTTTGGGACACTAATCTGGGGAGCCTATCAATCGCAGCACTTCAGCGGTTAATTCCTATAGCGGCTCCTATATAGCGACGGCAAACCATCACTTTTCTGTAGGAGACCTGCAAATGACCATGATGGGTGGTTCGGAGGAGGCCATGCATGCTGAGTCTACTTATTTCCAATTGCTTCAAGAAGCATGCCGATATATCCTCAACCAAAATACACTCACTCTATTTGATGCCCTTGGAAAAGAGTTATTGATCTTTTACAAATTGGTACCGATGGTATGACTTGCCACCGTTGAGGAAATTGATATCTTGATTGCTGAATCCTATTCTTGGTCTTCCCCGGTAATTCGGATAACTCAGGGCTACTGCCTTAAAGCCAAGATTCCTCACCAGAAATTCTTAGATGGTAAGTGAAAATTAGTTTTACCGGAACCTGGCTAAATAGTAATCTATTTCTATAGGAAAGAATGGCAATATGTAAACATATCATGGAATTAATATATATAGTCTATTTAAAAAATATATTTTTATGAAACAATTCTGTTATTGACATTATTTGTAGACGATGTAAAATATGATTGTAACTTATCAATAAGTGTAAATGTTATAAATAAATAGTTTATAACATTGAAAGGCCAGACTTTTCTAAAATGCAAAAGAACTGGTTTACAGTAATATATAAAATAGAGATTTTTCTATCTTGCCATACTTTACCTCTAAATTAAATGTTACTGAAAAAAATAAATAAGAAAGGAGGTTAAAGATATGCAAGGTAGTAAACTATATGTTGGGAATTTAAGCTATTCTGTAACGAACCAACAGCTGGAAGATCTTTTTGCTGAATATGGTACTGTAAAAAGTGTCAACATTATCGAGGGAAAAGGTTTTGGTTTCGTGGAAATGTCTTCTTCAGAAGAAGCCAATAAAGCCATGGAAAGTTTGAATAATAATGATTTTAACGGCCGTCCATTGAAGATTGATGAAGCAAAACCACAAAAACCCAGAAGAGATTATGGTGATAGAAAACCCAGAAGAGATTACGGTGATGATAGAAGACGTTATTAATTTTTAGTTAAAATATACTGAAAAAAATAAGGCCTCTTCAGGAATAAACTGAAGAGGCCTTATTTTTTGAGTAAGTCTAAGATTATCTTGAAATTAATATCCTGATGAATCTTTTTTCTTTTCTTGATTTTCTTCCAGAAATCACTTTACTAATTTTTGAATCCCCAATTTGTTCAATATTATTTATAATACTTTTATCAAATTTTAATAGAATTGGAATCCGTGTAACCCTTGTCCTTGAGATGCCCTTTAATTCCGGCCAGTTCTGCTTTATTCTTACTTTACCAAAAGCACACTACAATCTTTTGCTTGTTGAATTACGGCATTGCTGACACTTCCGAGGAATAATTTTTTCAACCCGCTCAACCCCTCACTGGCGATAACAATAATGTCAAATCCTTCTTCTTGAGCTACCTTTACTATAGTATAGGCCGGATGTCCTTCCTTGTAGATGGTATGCACTTTTATGTTCTTTTTTTTAAAAAACTTTGAGGCATCTGATAAGATCTTTTTTCTTTCCTCTTTTTGCTCTTCCATCCTCTTCTGATAATTTTCCATCTCCTCAACTGTAAAGCTTCCTTCTGATGTATATGGGATGTATGTATCGTGTCTTTGATCATAAACATAAATAACTGCGACTTCATCAATGTTCTTACTTCCCTCAGCGAGCAGGGCAGCTTTTTCTAAAGCTTTTTGACTGTGCTCGGAACCATCCGTACAGGCTAATATTTTCATTTTTAATCCTCCTTTTTTAATAATAACCAAAAGAGTAATTATTAGAAAAGAACCAACCTTTTTAGCATCTTATTGATAATCCTATTTAATTATACCAGATATAGCTGGATAACTCTTATTAAACTGTTTTATTCGAAGCTAAAAGAGGCTTTAAATACATGATTATTGAAGATTAAATTTACAGCAATATACATACTAATTTTTCTAACTTTTGATGTATTTTTCAGTTTCATCACCTACACAGAAGTTGCGAAAATCGTTTTGCCCGGGGAGCCAGATAACAATAGCTCCTTAGCATTCTGGTGAGGGAGACTATGACTCTTCGTAAAAAAGAAGGATTTTTTTAAGAGAAAGTAGTATATTATAGATAAGAAAATATCTATTTATAATAATTTCTGTAAATTGATTTATATTAATCAATATTATAAAAATACAACAAAATACCGTAACCTGTAAGAAGATAACAGAAAAGTCTTTCCCTCCTATGAGAAAGCGCCCAAGAGGAAAGATACCAGATAGATGGTATTGAAACCTACCGGCAAATAAGACTGTTATCAGACAGGACTCTGGAGAGCTTTTGGATAGAAGAGCACCGAAGGGGCAATTCCCTAGGCCTTAGGAAGGTTATTTAGGGTTTGCTGAAAGTGTTATTCCTAATACCTCCGGAAGAATCTTTCAGGTATAAAGACAGAGTAAGAAGAAATATCTTACTTTGTCTTTTTTTATTATAAATAAAAATTTTTTACTGATTGTTGTATCAGAAGTGTTTTTTAATTGCAAATTTAAAGGAGGTGGTAAACATTTTCTTTATCGAAATTTTTAGTAAAGAGAGGTCGATTTAGATGAAAAAATTTATTTTAAACAATAGAAATATCATGATTCTTTTTGCTTTAGTGTTTACTGTGTTGCTCTCTTCCTGTGGAGGGGTTACTCCCACTGGTCCTACTATT
>CAYSAA010000001.1:0-26335 GCA_964428905.1 uncultured Atribacterota bacterium | reverse complement strand
AAGATAAATTTTTAGGCACACAAATAGTGAAAAATAGTGACTTGAATATGGTGCAGTTTTAAAACTTAAAGTGTGCACTTTTAAAACTTAACTAACATTATCTGCATTTGTTATTGACATACTACTGAATATAATATATTATTTAGCGCGATATGCTATGGGCAAAAGAGATTACCTGATAATATGATTAAATAAAAGGAAGTGTAAATGGAAACCATTGATTTTGTATCCCTGATTCCCTTCGTGCTTGTTACTACTTATACCCCAGGCCCGGCTAACATTGCCTGCACCTCCATGGTAATTAATTTTGGTATGAAAAAATCAATGGGTTTCATCTTTGGTATCTGTACTGGATTTGCTTTGATCCTGCTGCTGGTCGGATTCTTTTCAAAGCTATTGCTAAGAATGATACCTTCTTTGGAACCTATTATGCGGTGGTTCGGAGCTGCTTATATCTTATACTTAGCTTATACTATACTAAAAACTGATTATTCCTTTCAACAAAACAATCAAGAGGTAAAACCATTTGGATTCAGACATGGCCTTTTGCTCCAATTTTTGAACCCAAAAGCCTTCATTTTTGTCCTTACACTATATACCGCTTTTCTCTATTCCATTGTTGATATTCCTGAATATATTTTTCTATTTGCTTTTATTCTGTCCTTAATCGGATTCAGCTCCAACTTACTCTGGGCTTCTTTTGGAGCTGTAATCAACCGTTTCCTGCTCCAAGAGAAGGTAAGAAAAATAGTAAATGTATTCATGTCACTTCTTTTATGTTACACTGCTATTAAATTAACCGGTATCCTGTTCTGAACATTTTGCTTCTTTATTATTCTTCAATCTGATCCGGGATAAAGCCTTTAAACTGAGCTTGGTAGAGTTTGGCATAAAGCTGTTTATTGCAAATCAACTGGTTATGTGTTCCTTTTTCCACGATACCCTGGTTGGTGAGCACAATAATCTGATCAGCATTTCTGATAGTGGAAAGACGATGGGCAATAACCAGTACGGTTCTGCCAACAGTCAGCTTTTCCAGGGCTTTCTGAATAATAGTTTCTGTTTCTGTATCCAGAGAAGAGGTAGCCTCGTCTAAAATAAGGATGGGGGGATTTTTCAGAAATGCCCTGGCCAGGGATACTCTCTGTTTTTGTCCTCCGGATAATTTAAGGCCTTTCTCACCAATATAAGTGTCATAGCCTTCCGGCAGGCTATCAATAAAATCATGGATGTTAGCATCTATAGCAGCTTGGATAATTTCCTCTTGACCGGCATCGGGCTTTCCGTACAGGATATTTTCACCAATGGTTCCGGTAAATAGAAAGACATCTTGCTGCACCAACCCGATATTTTTCCGCAGCGAATTCAATGTAACATCTTTAATATTAATTCCGTCAAGCAGTATTTCGCCATCGTTTACTTCATAAAATCGGGGGATTAAATGACATATGGTAGTCTTGCCTGCTCCGGAAGGGCCCACCAAAGCCAGCGTCTTTCCTGGTTCGATCACCAAATGAATGTCGGATAAAACAACCTCTTCTTCCTTATAACTGAAGGATACATTTTCAAACTCAACTTTGCCCCGGATATTTTTCAATTCTATGGCATTTACTTTATCGGTAATGGATGGATTAACTTTCATTAATTCCAAAAATCTTTCAAAACCGCTCATTCCATCCTGCAGCTGCTGGGTAAAATTGGTCAATTTACGTATCGGTTGCAAAAAAAAGTTGATATATAGGAGATAGGCTACCAGATCTCCAATAGTGATAAGGTTCCGAAAAACGAAGTAACCGCCTACTCCCAGGGCAATAATATTTAAAAAATTTGACAGGAAAAGAATACCGGAGAAAAATTCCGCCATTGCCTTGTAGGCCATTTCCCTTGATTCATTAAACTCCTGGTTACCCAGACTGAATTTCTCCATCTCATACTCTTCATTGGTAAAGGATTTTGCTACTCGAATTCCGGAAATACTATTCTCCAGCTGGGCATTGACATTGGCAATTTTCTTCCTGACTGCCTTGAAAGCTTCTGCCATTCTCTTTCTTTTTATCACAGCATAGAAAATGAGTATTACCAGAAAAGAGTAAATTATCAGGGTAAGGCGCCATTCAATGCGATATAATATTATAAATGAACCAAAGATCATGACCAGGGATATGAAAACATCTTCCGGACCATGATGTGCAAGCTCAGATATATGGTTCAGATCATTGACGATACGTGACATAATATGTCCGGTCTTAACATTATCAAAATAATCAATAGAAAGAGTCTGTAAATGTTTAAAAAGATCTGTACGCATATCCCTTTCCATCCTGGCACCCAATGCATGTCCCCAGTAGTCAACAACATAATTCAGTATCGCTCGAACTACAGCCAATACTACCAGGATACCAATAAATATATAAAAGAGCCTGAGTTGCCCTTCTGGTATAATATTGTTGATAAATGACCTGGTCATCGCAGGAAATACCAAATCAATGGAAGCAATCAGAAAAGCGCAAATTAAATCTAAAAAAAATAAACCTTTGTAAGGTTTGTAATAAGAAATAAATTTTCTAAACATTTTTCCTTTTTAACTTCAATCATCAAATCAAAAGATATAAACAATATGTGATTGTATCACTAACCGCTATACCTTTCAATATTGTGTTCATTAATTCATAGTCATTTTATCAGACTTCCTGTTCCATATTATACAAATAACAAACTAATGAAAAGAAGGTAAGAAAAGGTTATTTAATAAAGTTTATCCAAGGCTAATTTTAACTCTTTAAGAGATTCAAAAATTAGATCCGGAAAAGGAATCCCGTTTCTGATATAATGACATGCCCTGGATACACGTTGATATGCTAATGTCGTATCCAACCCGACTACAACCAGTTCAGGATTATCTTCCCCAATTTCTATGCCTGCATTTGTAAAATCTTCCCTTAAATAATCGTTTCCTACAAGATATACCTGTCTACCTTTTTGATTTTCAGTGATATATTTTATTATAACCTGGTTTGAGGTTAAGATATCTTTTTCCTCGATAACACAACCCATTTTTTTTAATTTCTCCTGGTAATATTTGGCATTGCTGGAAGAATTGTTGGTAAAAAAGTAATAACATTTTCCCCGGTGTTTTAGACTTTCTAAAAATGATAAAGAACCATCAATCATACTATTTCCCAGGTAAAAAGTTCCATCCATATCAATAATAAAACATTTAACCTTTTTTAATATTTTTTTCTCTTTAGCAGATCTCTTTAATTTGCAGTCTCAATTACCTCGATTTGGAATATCTCAGGCCATAACTTCCCGGTAATAAATAAATAATCATTTTTTGCATCATATGCTATACCATTCAATACATCAATTTTTTGATTAATATCTTCCAGATTTAAAATACCACTTAAATTAATCCAGGCAATAATCTTTCCTGATTGTGGCTCAATAATGGCAATTTGATCTGTCTGCCAGATATTGGCATAGATTTTGCCTTGAATATATTCCAATTCATTTAAATACTTAACTGGAGTTCCCTTCTCATGGACTTCAATCTGTTTTATTTCCTCCAATGTAAAGGGGTCCACAAAATGTAATACCGGGCTTCCGTCACTGATAATTAGATATTCTTCGTCATGGGTGATTCCCCATCCCTCATGGGAGTAGCAAAAGGTTTCTAATAATTGAAAGGTCTGCAAATCATAGATAAAGCCGGTCTTTTCTTTCCAGGTTAACTGATATATTCCATCCTTAAAAATTGTAATTCCTTCCCCGAAGAAATCCTCCGGGAGATTATATTGTAGTACTACCTTTCCTGTCTCCAATTCTACCTTACGCAGGGATGAACTTCCGTAAAGACCGGTCCCCTCATATAAAAACCCGTCCTTCCACACCAATCCCTGGGTGAAGGCTTCCGGATCGTGGGGAAAAGCATTAATGATCTCAACTTTTAAAATCGGGACTGCATCTTGATGAGAGAAACTGAAACAACTCTGCACAGACAACAGCAAAAACAACAACAAAAAACCTGCTAGGGGACGGTTCTTTGACATCATTCTTGATTCCCAACTTGCTGAACCATCCCCCGACCAATGTTTAAAAACTCAGCAATCTCTCGATCGGAATAGATTGATTTACTTTTAAATTCTCGAATCAGTTTATCCCGAAACACTTTATGTTGTTTCTCAGACAAGGACTCAAGAGTAAGCTTATTTCTTTCTAAATAGCGATCCCGAAAATAGCTTGCTTTTGAAAAAGTATTGATCTCTCTCTTACCTTTATCATCCTCCTTATATTCCAAAAAGTTATATCTATTCTCTTCTGCCAATGAAAACTCAATAAATTGAGAAACCGACTTAGCAAAATCCTCGGAAAATAATCTAAGAATATCTTCAGTTTGAACCAGCTTGTATCGGCTGTCAGTGCAAGTATAATTTAAGAAGGAACTCCACTGATAGTCCTGAGGGAAATCAACCAATGCGGCTTTTAGGGGATTATTGTGAACATAACGAACAAGGGCTAAAAGATAATCATCACTTTCTACATTTTCGCTCTTAAATCTATCTTGAAACAGATGTCCATTTTGCTGATATTTCTTATTAAAATATACAACATAAGTGATATTAATTCTTTTCATGATGTGAGAAATATTATCTTTCTGCTCCTTCAAAACCAGATGAAAATGGTTATCCATCAAACAATAGGCGTACAAAATAAATTCATTTTCTCTTTTTTTGTTACTGATAATTTTCAATAATTTCTCACGATCATCGTCATCAAGAAAAATATCCCTGCCTGAGTTGCCACGAACCATAATATGATAGATGTGAGTCGGGCTTAGTGCCCTCTTTTGTCTTGGCATCTTCTTTCCTCCATTTGTACAGTTGTAACACAAAGTCAAGCTGTCAAAGAACCGTCCCCTGACAGCACTTTAAAGGCCTAAGGATTCCAGCACATAAAAGAACAAAATAATCAACAAACAAAGGGGTATAATGACCACCCAGGGATTCACCTTCAAATATTCGGGAAGGGTAATCTCACCAAACCAGCCCTTCTTTAAAATCCCCTCCAAACCAGGATAAAGATGGGCAAATATACCCGAACCAATCAAAATTCCGATAAATCCTCCCAGTAATGCATCCAGATTACCCTGGCCGATAGCAGCTGATATAGTTCCCGGACAATAGCCCAATAATGCAAATCCTATCCCAAAGATCAAACCACCAATAACTGTCATACCGATTGAGCCGGGTTTGGGATGAAGCTGCACTAACCCCATTTCTTTCATAATATAGATACCTATCATACCAACCACCACGGCTGAGAGCATGATTTTAATAACAGTAAAATCTTTTAACAGTAACTGCCCTAGAATAACATCATACTTGGCTGCACCACCTTTTTGTAGGAGAAAACCAAATATAATACCCATTACTAAACCAAAAATAAGCTGAATTTTATTTTGAGAATGCAATTTCTTTAACATGCCTAACCTCCCAAACCATAGTAAATGAACTGGGCAGTTAATATGCCACTGGTAAAAAATAGTATCGCTGCTATCCAACTGCTCACTGCCAATTGCAAAGTCCCGCTGATGCCATGACCACTGGTGCAACCACCAGCCCATCTTGCTCCAATTCCCAGAACAATACCTCCTGCCAGAGCCGTTATAAAACGTGGAAGAAAATCCAAACCAAATCGAGCCATCCATAATGAGGGAATTAATCTCAAGCGAAATTCTCCGGAAATTAGTGCTGAAACCAAAGAACCAATCACAATTCCCAATACAAACATCCATTCCCAATCAATTTTAGCAGGAAATTTCTGGTAATAAGGCTGACTATCCACTGACTTACCGGTTAAAGCCTGTTCAATCATTCCACTGGTTCTGGCAAATGCAGTGGAGCAACCGATAGGTTTATTGGAAAGTAAAAAAGTAAACCAGCTCAGAATGCCGATTCCCGCTCCCACCAGATAAGGTGACCAAACTTTCAAGGCTAAAAATTCCATTTAATATTTCTCCTTTTGGTTATTATTTACTCTAAAATTTATTATCACTACCTATGAATTTTCCACCGATAGGGAAAACTTCCCCATTGATGAATCATCTCCCGGTTCTCACCAAATTCTCCCATTCCGGTCATGCCACCGGCCACATTAACTAGTTTTTCAAACCCTCTCTGCAGTAACAACGAAATGGCCAGAGTTGAACGATGACCGGTACTGCAAATGACATAATATTGCTTTTCCTTATCCAGTTCCTTATATTGTTCCCTCAGATCAGGCGCCGGTATATTCATAGCCCCTTCTATGTGCTGTTCCTCAAATTCTGAGTTTGCCCGAACATCCAGAATCTGAATCTTATCATTTTTCTGTAAAGCTTCCAGTTCAGGGGCAGAAACCTGTAAAACATGTCGGCTGGGTAAGCCATTTTTAGCCCATTCAAACATTCCACCTTCTAAATAAGCAACTGTATTATCAAGGCCAACTCTGCGCAGCCATACTGCTACTTCTTCGGCAGAAACACGATCCGGTTTGGCCAGTAATATTTTCTTCTCGGGCGGTATCACCCAGCCGGAAAAAGTGGGAAAATTACCATCAAAATCAATTCCATAAGCATGAATGATATGCTGCCCTGCAAATGCGTCATAGCTACGACAATCCAGCACGATATAATCTTCAGATTCAGCCAATTTACCCAATTCCAGAGGTGACAATGGTTTTATTGCCGGCATCTTTCGAACTAATTGAGGCCCCTTACGGTTAATCTCGCTGCAACGGCTAAAATGATCCGGGGCCGGGGGCATCTCATTGGTCAGAGAAGTAATAAATTCCCTCTCTGATTCAATCTGTAATGGCTCATTGTATCTCTTTTCATACCCAATTGTACTTCTTCTCTTGGCACCCATCGCTCTGCCGCAAAGAGAACCCGCCCCATGTGCCGGAAGTACCTCACAGAAATCAGGCAGTTCTTTAAATTTCTTCAGACTATTAAAGAGCTTGGAAGCCAGTTCTTCTGCTCTTCCCGGGAATAAATCCGGTCTGCCCACATCTCCCACAAACAAGGTATCACCACTAAAAAGAACAACCGGTTCCTTTCCCCTGGATTCATCTGTAACTACATAAGCAATATGTTCTGGTGTATGTCCCGGTGTTTCCAATACACGGATTTTTACATTATCAATTTTAAACTCATCTCCCTCATGTAAGGCCTGATGTTCAAACTGACAATCAGCTGAAGCAGGAGCAAAAATCCTGGCTCCGGTCTTTTCCGCTAAATCCATATGGCCGGAAATGAAATCAGCATGAAGATGGGTCTCCAGAATATGGGTAATTTTGAACCCCATATTTTTAGCAGCTGCAATATATATGTCCACATCACGACTGGGGTCAACAATGGCACAATTTTCCTGTCCTGCTAAAAGGTAAGAGCTATGGGCAATTTTTGGTACATAAAACTGTTCAACGTACATAAAATCCTCCTTTAATTTCGAATTAAAATTTAATAAAAATAAATCAGATAAAAAATAACAGTCACTACAACTAAAAATAGCAGGGTCATAATTCCACCTGCTTTTAGATAATCCGAATTCTCATAACTTCCCGCTGTTATCAGCATGGCATTTACCTGATGTGTCGGTAATATGAAAGAATTGGCAGCACAGACAGCCACCAGAAGCACCAGGGGCCTGGCATCCATCTGCACTAATGCAGCCAGATTAATGATAACAGGGCCTAAAACTACCGTAGAGGCTACATTGGACATAAACAGTGAAAATATGGTAGAAATGACGGCAACGGAAAACAAAATAAAAAGGGGATGTCTTCCCTGCACTACCAGGATAATCTTTTCTGCCAGAAGAGCTGCCGTCCCGGTCTTCTGCATGGCAACTCCCAGCGGGATTAACCCGGCTATTAAAAATACAACTTTCCAGTCTATGGCAGTATAAAAATCTTCTATGCTTAACACACCGGTTAATACCATGGCAACCGCTCCGGAAAAAAGGGAAATCGAAAGCGGATAACCGGCAATAGCTAATCCAATTCCTCCGGCAAAGCAAGTTAAGGCTAACCATGATTTATCTTTTCTTCCCCTTGCGCCTTGAATAGAAGTCAGTACAATCACATTTCCGGATTCTTTTAACCGGTTGATATTGTCCCACAGGCCATGAAATATTAAAATATCTCCGGCCATCAGCTCTTTATCAGAAAAATCTCCCCTTACTGCCTTCCCCTGGCTAAAAACAATGATGGGTTCAATGTGAAAATTTTTCCTGATAGCCAACTGCCGAACACTTTTTCCCATAAAATCAGACCTGGGAGGAATAATCGTCTCTGCAAAACCGGCTTCCCCTGGATTCTCAAAATTCTGAAAGATATTTGACTTTTCTATCAGTTGCAAACCATACGCTTTAGCGAAAAGCTTCACATTTTCTTCCTTCCCCAGCAAGGCTAATCTATGTCCTTCCTTGAAGTATGTCTCTCTCCAAGGTGCATAATCAATCCCTTTCTCCCCAGACAAAGCTAAAATATGTAGCTGATATTGGTCCCAAACACCGGCAATTTCCAGCGTCATCCCAATTAAAGGACTTTTTTCCGCTACAGAATAATGATAAACCTGGTTGGGCAAGTGCCAGGAATCGATTAATAATTGCTGTTCAGCCCCGGGCTTTTCTCTTTTCTTTTTGGGCAAGACATATGATCCTAAAAAGAAAAAATAGACAATACCAACCGACAGCAATAAGAGACCAATAGGTGTTACACTGAATAAATTAAACGGTCTCAGACCCGCACTTCTCAACAAATCATTTAAGATAATCAGCGGTCCTGAAGCTACCATGGTCAAGGTTCCTCCTAAAATTGCTGCAAAACCCATGGGCATAATCAGTTCTGAAGGATGGTAGCCTTCTTTTTTAGCTATGGCCATGATTACAGGCAGAAAAAGAGCAGCAGCACCGATATTCTGAATAAAGGCAGACATCAATCCCACCGATAGGGAAACTAATAAAATTAATTTACGCTTACTTCCAGAGGCGATTCCTAAAATCCATCCCGAGAATTGTTCCATCATACCCGTTCGGGAGATACCGTACCCCATAACCATCACTGCTATCATAGCAATAACGGCATTGCTGGAAAATCCAGATATGGCTTCCAGGGGCTCTAAAATTCCGGACCATCCCAAGGCTAACATACACAGGATGGCTACCAGGTCGATACGCAAGATATCCAGGACAAACAGGATAACTGTTATGGTTAAAATCATTATGACTGCAAAATGCTGAGAAACCATTCCTATTCTCCGCTCTCTTTATAGCAGTCATCAGTATAAATTTTACATTCTCAATGATGTCCCTGTCGATACCAATGAGCTGCCAGATTAGGTCTTTTCTTTCAGTTGCTTCACCTTTTTAATATATTTTTCCATATCATATTTCTTTTTTAACCCATTGTCGTTCATATAGCGAACCTTTCCAAAAATGGGGCGTTCTTTCCAGGCTCGGTCATGCTTTCCAAAACACCAGGCAATACCGGTATAACCATTTGGATCCCGTCCATCCAGCTCATACTTATTATTCAGATAAATACAGCGCTGAAATGCCTCCTGAGGTGTTGGACTCCACTCCAGTATCTTTTTTCCCCAGTACATGCGCATATAGCCGTGCATTTTCCCGGTAATCACCATCTCCTGTTGTGCCGCATTCCAGTAAGGATCATGAGTCAGTGCATGCTCCAATTCTGCGAGAGAATAAATAACTTTTCTGGTATCATTCTGATGTTTTTCCAATGTACTCTTTGCCCATCTTGGTAAGCCGTTAAATTTATCATAATTCGAATTGTAATAAATATAATTAATTGCCAGTTCACGCCGCACAATTAATTCCTCTATATAGACCCGATAAGCCTCCGCGGGTGCGCTGGCCTTTAATTTCAGGGCTATATAAAGCGAAGATATCTGTCCAAAATGCAGATAGGGACTCATATGAGAAAGAAAATCCCGGGACGGGTCATTTCGCGAAGATTCAAAACGATATATCTTTGTACTTATAAACTCATTTAACAATTCCTCTGCACGACTAATACCGCCATGGTAAACTGTGGAAGGGGGAACAGCAGTATCAATTGATAAAAGGTTGATGCTTTCTTTTAAATTATCTATAGGAAACGATCTTATGCTGAAATCAAGTGAAGAATAATACGGCTTTGTATTATCTATCGGATGCAGATAATCCATCAATAGACGATTAAGCTTTGGCCGAAAGGTTCCTGCAGTAAATTCTTCTTTGGAGGAAGCGCTTTCCACCGGCACAATAACATCACTTTCTATCTGTATCAAAAGACAGGGTAACTCCCGGGCATATTTTTCTCGCCAATCAATTTGAAAACGCAAATATCCGCAATCGGTAACCACCATGACCGCATTCCTAGCCAGTTCCATTAAATCAGGATATTGTCCGGCTGGCCGGTAATGAATAACCATTTGAATTCCTATTTGATTTAAATTCTGCACCACCTCCTGTAATCCTTCCAGCATAAAGTAGTAATGACGAAGGTTGGCATCCGGGAAATGATCTGTTATTTCAAAATAGACCACAACCGGCATTGATCGCTTATTGGCTATTCTAATGGCTGTCTCTAATGCCTGATTGTATTGGACACGTTGAGAAGCCTGCATCCAGTATATGACATATTTTCCCTTTTGCTCATCTTTTTCATTGAGATAGGCAATCCTGTCTTCTTGAATCATGCAATCATCACCTCATTTCACATTTCATAAACCCTATATTCCTATGGTATCAAGCGAACAATATCAGTTTTGAAAATTTCTCCAGTCCCATATCTTTGTTCTACCAGGGCAATAGAAAGTTTTTCTCTAACACTAGTGATACGTGCAATAGCAATCAACTCAAGTTCACGGTCTAAAACTTCATTAGTTATTGGATCAACAATTACATTTCCTTCTTGATAGATTTCAATTTTATCCCCCACTTGAATTCCGGTATCCTCACCCAGATTGGTATAGATACGAATCAGTTCTCCTCCTGAGGTAGACATAACTTCAACCACATAACCTTCCAAACTTTCTCTCCGGGAAATATCCAGGGAACGGACTTCTAAAGCCATCGTATCACCGAATTCCTCTACCACCTTTTCACATATTTCGGCAATGACATCCAGGATATTTTCTGCTTCCTCACGGGAAAAACCGATACTCCCTGGAATAGGAATGCGTAAATGCGCTGCAATTCCGGTTCGGGACGCACTCTCATCCTCCATGATAGAAAACAGGATGCGACCGGTTGCTACTTCAATCGCACGGACTGTCATGGATATCTTGGTTGATGATTTCTTTAATTTAATGGCACCAAGAGTGACACTCCCTCCTCGGGAAAACTGCACATTGCTGACTCTCCCCGATATGACAATATCTACCCCCGCTAACTGGCCAATTCGTACTGCCGTGTTGGGATCAACCAATCCGGAATAATTCTGAAATTCAATTTCTGCAATGATGTCATCCAGACGGCTTCTTTCATAAACCGCAAAACGACCGTCATTGACCAACACATTCACCATCACTTCAGTCGCATTATAGGATAAACCCGAATCAATTCGCCAGGTATATCCGGGTGCAGTCGAATCAACACCGAGGACGGCAACCCGGGGCAACTGAGCAGAAAAAACGAACATACTGCATGCCATTACCAGTACCATCACAAGAATGGTGAAAATAGAACATTTTTTTAACATTTTTGACACCCCCTTTTATCTTTTTTATTTTATCATAAAATCGATTTCAATAAACCAGTAATTGGAAAAAACATTCTCATTACCGATCTGGAAGGTGGAGCGTTTTATGGAATAAATAAAAACCTCCCGTATGATCCAGTCATACGAAAGGCTCGCTTATGCCAGGGATATTCTCATAATAATCAATAATTATACATCAGCCCTTTGCCTCTTCTCTTCCTGGTAAACATTCGCGGCCTTCTTATTCCGAGGCAGTCTTTGCAGGATACATCTGAATGCTGCCTGTTTTTTCATTATACTATTGAATCCGGTTCAGCATCTCGATTAGTTCTCTACTGTTTTTTGCAGCATAAGCATGGTTATCATTATCAAAATAACAATATACCTTTATGCCCTGACCAGACCAGGCACTGATAGCCTCTGCCCAGCCCTGCAGGGCTTCTTTGGAATAAGGATCCTGGTACGGTTTCCCCGGTCCGTGCAGCCGGATATAGATAAAATCAGCCGTGACCTTCCTGGGTGAACTCCGCGAATCAAAATCATAGATGCACAAAGCAATCTTATGATCGGTTAATATTTGATAAACCTCTTCATTGAACCAATCGGGGTCACGGAATTCCAGGGTATATTGATATCCTTTCGGCAATATTTTGACAAATTCTCTCAAGCGCTCCAAGTTACAGTGCCAGTGCTGGGGGAGCTGAAAAAGAAGCGGACCCAATTTATCGTTTAAAACTTTCACATTCTCAATCAACCGGGGTACCGTTTCATCTGCATCTTTCAGCTTTTTCATATGCGTAATATACCGGTTGGCTTTCACAGAGAAAACAAACTTTTCCGGGACAATTTTATACCATTCCTGAAACGTTTCATGACTCGGCGAACCGTAAAAGGTATTGTTAATCTCTACTGTTTTGAAATAGTTTTTATAATACCCCAACATTTTTTCTTTGGGTAGCTTATCCGGATAAAATTGACCTTGCCAGGCTTCGTAGTGCCAGCCTGAGGTTCCAATATAAATTTTACCCCTTTTCGGTTTTTTGTTCATCTGTTTTATCAAATCGCTTGCCTTTTATCCCTTGGTTTTATTTTAGAAAAATCATTAATCAGCGCAGGCTCTGCAGGCTGAATAAGTTTTCATCTAATTCCGGATTTAAGTCAATTTCATTGATGATAAACTGGGTATAGGTATCCTGGCGTAATTTGTTTTCCATGATTGATTCCATGGGTAACCAGCGTCCGTCCACTTCCTCTACTTTTTCTGCTACACTTACCTTCAGAAGTCTTCCGCTCTCGGCATAAAGCTCTTCTTTCAGTCCCACAAAATGTTCCTTGTCAATCCAGGTTAAGCGACGGTAATAAGAAACCTTTTCTCCCGGTACGGCAATTGCTTCTAATACATAGCAGGGTCTTTCATTAAAAGTATCTTCCTCTAAAAGTGTAAAGGTGTATAATTCGCTTAGCTTGTCTGATTCCATCATATCCTGGTAAGAAAAATCACTCCCCATTAAACCTTGTTCCATCATATGCCCGGAAATTTTGACAATATCTTCCGCATCAGGAAAGAACATCCACAGATTATCTTCCCGTTTTAAAAATTTTGTTCCCCGGTCGGCGGGATTAGTAAATTCCATTAGGGCATCCTTTTCTTTAGAGTACAGCACCATTTCCTTTGCCAGTTTTCTGCCTCCTTTACTGATAATCATCGTTGCCTCTGCCCGTGCTGATGGGATATATTCATTATCATCTCTCTTTTGCATGATTTCTTCAGCCGTCATCTGAGCTGTAGCTAGGGCAGTTAAACCTGTTAATGAAAAAATGATAATCATTCCGATTAATATAATTTTTTCTATTTTTTTCATCGTTGAGTCTCCTTTCGTATTATGCTAATAGATAGTAAATCATTTATCTTCTTGATGCTTAGGGTAGACACAAGGTCTACCCCAACCAATTTCTATTATCTATTTCTGTTTTTCTTATCCCTTAAACTGTACTTCATTCTAATATGGCCTATCTTAAAGCTTCGTTGGGTTCCAGCCTGGCCGCCATTCTGGCCGGAATGATACAGGAAACGGTAACCACTACAATTCCCAGAATAAACGGAAAGATCAGGTTTTCCAGGTTAAAAGAGGTATAAAAAACCGGTTCAAATAAGAATTCTGAAGACATTCCTTCCATCGCTTCCTCATAATTCAAACCCACAACAGAGAATATCTTGGTAATGATACCACCAACAACCACTCCGATAGCACTCCCCCAAAAACCGATAATGACACCTTCCATGGCAAACAAATACAGTATTTCACGGGCCTTTAAACCCAATGCACTCATCATTCCAATCTCACGTTTTCGTTCATTGACAATCATAATCAGGGTATTGACCAGCACAAAACAGGCCAATATAAGAATAAAGATATAAATAAAATTGTAGATGACCGTGGCAAAGGAAAATAATTCAATCATATCATAATCCCGATTCCAAAGCTGCAGTGTATACTTCCCGGACAAATCCCGCGCTGCAAACCATTCTTCCATACGGGGCAAGACAGAATCTGCCTCCTGGTAATGAGGCGTAATGACCAGCAACTCGGTAACTTCACCGGGTATCTCCAGAATAGCCTGAGCCTGATCCAGGGGCAGGAAAAATAAATTATCATTCAACATATCCAGATTGCTTTCCAGTTTTCCGACGACCTGAAACGTCGAGGCCTGAAGAGAATCAAAGGCGGTGGTATACAGGAAAGTCACCTTACCTCCCACCTGCTGTCCAATTTCATTCAATAAACCGGACCCCATTACAATTTCTCTTTCCCCGGTCTTGACCATTCGTCCCTCGGTAATCATTTGATCAATTCCGATAAATTTTACTTCTTCTTCCGGGATCACTCCCCAGCCCTGCATGGCCACCAGATCATCCTCCAAGCTGACCATAGCACCAAACTTGAGCCGCGGAACCACCTGCTCTACTCCTTCCATCTGTTTCAGACTTTCAGCCATATTTTTATACCCTTTGTCATCAAAGCCATTGACCGTATAATTGAGAGACATCAGGTGCTCTTTGACCTGATATTCCTGATTAATGATTCGGATATGACCGGCCTTATAATGGATGTGATTTTCAAAGGTTGTTGCCAGCATTCCGCTGATCAGACCCCGCAAAAAGACCACCATGATGACGGCAATGGCAATGGCAACAATCGAGACGATGGTTCTTGCCCGGGACCTGGAAAGATTTTTATTCGCCAGGTTCCATAAAAACTTCATTTCTTGCCTCCTTAATCCTATCGATGATAGATCGCTTCCACTGGATCTTTATGAGCTGCCCAGTAAGCCGGAATAATGCTGGACAGAATAGCTACAAAAATCCCCAGTAAAAAGATATAATAAAAAGTGGAACCGTTCCAGACTCCATAGATCCGGTCTAAAATCGGTATGCCATACTTAGACATATCCGCACCCAAATAACCGAAGCTGATCCCGTTTTTTACCACCCAGTTTACACCAATCAAACCCAAAAGACATCCGATAAATCCACCGAGCACTCCGATACCGGTCGCCTCCACCATAAAGACAAACACAATCTCCCACTCCTTCATGCCCAGGGCTTTCATCATGCCGATTTCTGACGTCCTCTCCAGGCCAGAAAGAATGATGTTGTTTATAATGCCCACCATGCCGATCAACAGAACCACAGACAAAATTGCCCCGATACCGCTTTTTTTAGCCACAGCCAGGGCGATGACATTTTCTGCCGATTCCCGCCAGGTATAGGCCTGCAGGGGCAAATTTTCCTGCCGAAAATATTCTTCCAACGACCGGATAGCAGTTTCTTCCTCACCGGAGGATGTCTTCAGGGAAAACATAGTAATACTGTCTTCAACATTTAATCGGTCCTGAGCCAGCTCCAAGGGCACCAATACCATGCGATTATTCATCACCGGATTGAGCGTTTTTACGATCCCCCCGATTTCCACATCGATGGTATTAAAGGTATCCTCTTTGGTTCTGACTAATAGTATGACGTAATCATTAATCGTTAAATCCAATAGCTCGGCCATCTGCTCTCCGATAACTGCCTGGGATTCTTCCAATGCAGACATGGATCCCTCAACGAAATAATCCTGGGTTTCAAAAACCTGATTGTAATTTTCAGGGATAACTCCGACACCGATGACCGCCATTTCATCAATCCCGTTATTGAGATTGGCAGAGAACCGGAGCTCCGGAGATAGGCCCATTACCCCTTCTGTTTGCCTCAAATCCTTCTCCAGCTGGCTATCCCACGCAATGAGATGCTCCAGGGGAAGCTCATCCCTGTCCTCCCAATATTCAGGATGGGCTATCTGAATATTCCCGGTTTCAAAATGCTTGATGTTATCAAAGGACATCTCTTCCATGCCGTTCATCATGGACTCCATGAAGAGATATCCAAAAAAAGCAAAGGCAATGACCAGTATGGTAATGATATTCCTTCTTTTTTGCCGGGACAGATTTTTTAAACCAAGTTTGATACTGAACATGGTTTACTCCTTTCTTTGATCAACCTTTTTATCAATCGAAATCATACCATCCTTCAGATTGATCAATCTCCTGGCATATTCCATAATCTGCGGGTCATGGGTCGAAAAGATAAATGTGGTGCCCAACTCCCGGTTCATTTTGACCATATTCTGAATCACATCCTGTGCTGTCTCCGAATCCAGATTGGCAGTCGGCTCATCAGCCAGGATAATCTTGGGTTCTTTGACCAGCGCCCTGGCAATGGCGACCCGCTGCTTTTCTCCCCCGGATAATTCATTGGGTCTTCGATTCTCCAGCCCTTTCAATCCGACCTCAGCCAGCATGTTTAATACCTTTTCCCGCATCTCTTTTTCCGCTAGTTTGCCAATCAGGCGAATAGCGAATTCCACATTTTCATAGGCGGTCAAGACCGGTATCAGATTATAGCTCTGAAAGATAAACCCGATATTGAAACGCCGGGTCATGGCCAATTCTTTCCGGGAAAGATCGCTGATCTTATTGCCATTCAGGTGGATATCCCCTTCAGTGGGGGTATCCAGGCAGCCAATCATATTAAGCAGGGTAGTTTTGCCCGAACCGGATGGTCCAAAGATGGTGGTAAATTCGCCCTCCTCTACCACCATATCGACTCCTCTTAAGGCAGGCACCTTGATCTTTCCCTGCTGATAGATTTTCTTGACCTTCTTCAATTCCAGTAAAGGCATTCTTCTTTACCTCCTTTGCCCTTTCATCGTTTTCTGATAGCACCTGTATTCTTTTTTTCTTTTAAATTTTATGTCATTGAATGACATTTGCATCCTTGGCTATTTCATTTTTTACCGGTGATAGATTGCTTCCACCGGATCCTTATGGGCTGCCCAGTAAGCCGGAAATATGCTGGACAGGATAGCCACAATCACACTCAGTATAAAGATATAACTGAAAGTAGGTAGATTCCAGTTTCCATAAATGCGATCAATAATGGGGATACCGTATTGAGACCAGTCTCCATAAAAGGCAAAGTAAAATCCCCGATTTACCAGATAGCTTACTCCAATCAAACCCATCAGGCATCCGGCAAATCCTCCGAGCATACCGATACCGGCTGACTCCACCATAAAGACAAACACAATTTCCCACTCTCTCATACCCAGAGCTTTCATCATGCCGATTTCCGACTTTCTTTCCAGTGATGAAAGCACAATGTTATTAATGATTCCCACTATTCCGATGAGTAGAACCACCGACATCATGGCAGCCACGGCTTGTTTTTCAACCTTGCTATAGGCAATCATATCCTGTGCGGATTCCCGCCAGGAATAGGCCTCCAGTGGTAATTTTTCCTCCTGAAAATTTTTGTTTATAGACTGAATAACAGATTCACCCCGATCTGAAGATGTTTTTAAGGAAAGCGTGGTAATGCCATGACCTGTATTCAATCGCTCTTGTGCCAGTTCCAGGGGAACAAACACCGTGCTGTTATTCACCATGGGATTGAGTGTATTTACAATTCCGCCGATTTCCAGATCGATGGTATTGAAGGTATTTTCTTTGGTCCTGACTAATAGAATGATATAATCGTTCATTTTCAGGTCCATCAGCTCAGCCAGTTTCTTTCCGATGACCGCCTGATTTTTATCTAAAACGGATAGGGATCCTTCCACAAAATAATCATAGGTTTGAAAAACGTCCTTGTATTTTTCCCGTGCAATTCCCAGACCGATGACTCCCATTTCATCAATTCCGTTATTGAGATTGGCTGAAAAACGAAGCTCCGGTGAAACACCGATTATATTTTCACTTTGCAAAAGATTTTTCTCCAACTCTTCATTCCACTCAATCAGATGTTCCAGGGGAAGGTCTTCTCTTTCCTTCCAATAATCGGGATTAGCTATTTGAATATCACCGGTTTCAAAATTTCTGATATTGTCAACAGACATATCCAGCATACCGTTCATCAGTGATTCCACGAAAAGATATCCAAAAAAGGCAAAGCCGATGACCAGTATGGTAATGATATTTCTTCTTTTTTGCCGGGATAAATTTTTCAGGCCGAGTCGAATGCTGAACATGTCTTATTCCTCATTTTTTATAATTTAGGATACGGTAGCCTTTCCATATATTACTGAACATGCTGAACTGCTGATTGATCTAAAAATTTTGTCAGTAGATTATGATCGAAAATGCGAATACTTCCCTCATCAGCACCAACAATTCTCCCTATGGTAAATTGAAAATTCTCTAATTCCCGCTCTATTTTCTCTGCATTTTCCGGAAAACGGTCCATCTCTATGATTAATTTGGGGATTTTTTCACTTAAAATAAAGGAGAGTTCAAAAAACATCCGGGCACTTTCCCCAGGATAAGGAGTGTGAAAACATCCCTCAGTGATTCCTTGCCTGATAATTTTGACAAATTCCGGTGCCAGTATATCCGTACTGTTTTGATACGCTTTATAGCGGAAATAAATATTCTTATCATCATAAAAAGCCTTCTGCAGTGTTTTAATCAGGGCTATATTTTCTAATTTAATGCTGCCGATAACGGCAAAGGTTTTATTTAATTTTGTTATTGCATCCAGGTCATCTCTGTTGACAATTCTTTGTACTTCATCCAGGATATGAATAATCAGATCTTTCGTTAACTCATCCAGCAAGTCTTCTTTGGATTTGAAATAATAATAAAAACTCCCCTTGGACAAACCCACTTCCTTGATAATGGCCTCAACCGGGGTTTGTTCATAGCCTTGAGTAAAGAAGAGCTTTCGAGCCGTTTCTAAAAATTCCTTTTTCCGTTCATGGTGTTTTTTGATAGTTCTCACTTTGCTTTTTTCCTCCGACTATTTTTAGACTGACCGTCAGTCTATATTATCTTTATATCACTGATCATACTGATTGTCAACATAGGATTTTGTTTTTTGAAAAAATTTTGGTGAGATCTAAAATAGAGTAATGTCTGGAAAGGATTGAACAGCAGGAGCAGAAACTTACTTTTCAGTTTCGGTAACCATGGCAATGAATTTTTCAGCTAATTCCGGATCAAACTGGCTACCCTGCCCCTTTCTCAATTCCTTGATGGCATTTTGCTTGGTCATAGCCTCGCGGTAAGGCCTTTCGTGAATCATTGCCTGGTAGGCATTCACAATATGGATAATCCGGGACAGGAGGGGGATTTCTTCCCCTTTGATTTTTTGGGGATACCCGTTTCCATCCCAGTACTCGTGATGGTATAAAATCGCATCTGCAATGCTGCTGAGTTCCGGAGACGATTTGGCAATCCGATACCCAATCATAGGGTGTTTTTTAATTTCCTCCCACTCAATTTCACTCAGCCAACCCTTCTTAAAAATAATGACTTCACTCACTGCAATCTTGCCTACATCGCAAATCATAGCCAGTAATTTAAGGTCATCGAGCTGCTTTTTTTCCAACTGCAGTTCCTTGCCAAATTGAAGCGCACAATCTACAAAACTTTTGCGGTATTCTTTCGTTTCATATTTTCTTTGCTCTAAGGCCTTCTCTAAGGAGGATATGATGCTGCTATCGGCTATTTGTTTATCAATTAACTTATAGCGATACATCTTACTTTCCGCCTCCCTTACCACGGCATTGATATTCTCGGACATATCACATTTGGTGGCAATACCCATCGAGATACTGAGAGGCAGGGTCAACGTACCCTTCTTCTGGCATTCTTGACTAATTCTGTTAATAATACTAATCCCCTTTTCCCGGGAAGTATGAGGAAGAATAATACTGAATTCATCCCCACCCCAGCGACTGATTACATCACTTTTTCGAAAACAGGATTGCAGGACGCCGGCAATTTTACCTAAAAGCCGGTCACCATGTTGATGTCCGAAGGTATCATTAATCATTTTCAGGTTATTAACATCACCAATAATGATGCTGATGGGAAGGTTCCGTTGATTATTCAACCGTTTCAATTCTTCTTCAAAATAAGCTCTGTTGTATAAATCAGTTAATTTATCATGAAAGCTGAGATATTTAATCTTGTCTTCATATTCCTTTCGCTCAGTGATATCCAGAATGAAACCGCGGATTCCACTGATTTCCCCTTTATCATTCTTTATTATTGCACCATGTAATTCTACCGGGATTTTGACTTTATCTTTTCCAATCAGGTAATACTCTCGAGGGTAAGCACTTTCTTTTTGGAAAAGTCCTTCAATATCCTGCTTGATTTTTTTATTTCCCGGACCTTTAATTATCTGCCAGATGGTTTTTTTATTCAATATTTCTTTCCGTGTATAGGCCAACATCTCTATCCCTTTATTATTCATAAAGGTAATTTTACCAGTACGGTCTGTTTCAAAAACCATTTCAGGCAGCATATCTGTGAAATCACGGAATTTCCCTTTAACCTTCTTTGCCTCATCATGGTTTTCTTTTTGACTATTACTTCGGTTTTTCATCCCATCTCCGATGAATTTATTTGTAAAAATTAGAAAAGATTGGTTTCGAACCAATAATAAACAGAATGATTAAACGATGCCTCTTAATTTAACTAACAAATACTGAAATACTGTAAAATGCTCTCTATATAATTATTCCACAAATCACAACTTTTTAGCAAAAAACTTATAAAAAGATTCGATCAGGGTTTTATTTTTCTATTTTTGTGTTTTGCTATTTTATTTAGACTCAATACGCAATACTCATGACGCACTACTATTCTATGATCCTATTATTACGAAGGAGTATAGCGACTGCAGCAATCTTATCCATTCCTACCAGCATATTTTCTCGGTTTAGTTTTATCTAAAAACAAAAAACCAAAAACGATTAACTGTAAACTGTGTTAAGCTAACGACTAAATACCAACGACCAACGACTTTTTTGAATGTGCCCTTACATCTTTCGATAACAGAATCTACAGACATGTTTCACAAAATTACTCTTCATTTTAGCCATCACCCATTGTTCGGCTACCCGTTTGGTTAAAAAGCCCATGGTGGGGAAGGAATGGGCCAGAAATAGGATACTGTACAATCTGATTTTTTTCTGGATAATCAGTGCCCACTCATTGATCATTTCACCTGAACCGTCCCCCACAATAATGGCTCCGAAGACTTTACCCCAGCTACTGGCAAAAACCTTCACATAACCGACATTCACATTTTCGGCAATGGCGGCAGCATAATTCTCGTATTTTGCACTATAAACCTGGTATTTGATTCCCTTTTCCTTTAATTCCGCATCACACATGCCGACAAAGGAAACCTGCGGTTCCGTAAAAACAGTCCAGGGAATAACATATTTTCTATACTTAAACATTCTCCAGGGACTGACCGCATTCATAATGCCAAACATCCCCTGATGCATGGCCGCATGAGTGAACATTATCTCTCCATTACAGTCACCCACTGCATAGATATGTTTTACCGATGTCCGATATTTCTCATCTACTTCTATCCCGACCTTTCCATATTTTACACCGGCATTTTCCAACTTCAGGGTAGCAAAATCAAACCTTTTGCCGGCTGCAACCAATAATTTTTCCGAAGTTATACGTAAACCGTCTTCTGTTAAAAGTGTTATTTTATCTTCTTCTTTTTTGATTTCTGATATTTTTCTAGAATTATATACCTCAATACCTTCTTTCTTAAAGACATCTTCCAATAAATCCCCGGTAGCTTTTTCTCCGGTGGGAATCAAAAAATCATCCATTTGAACAATGGTGCATTTAGTACCCAGCCGGTTAAAAGCCTGTGCCATTTCACAACCGATGGCACCGCCGCCGATAATGGTCATACTTTCGGGAAATTCCGGTAAATTGAAGATATTCTGGTTGGTCAGGAAATCCACATCCGATATACCTTTAATAGGAGGAATCATGGGCTCTGCACCGGTGGCAATAAATATTCTTCTACTAGTAATAGACCTATTACCTACTTTCACCGTATAGGGATCCAGAAAACTTGCCTCTCCCTCACCCAGGATGAGAGTCACCCTGTCAAACATTTTAAGGTTCTTTTCCTGACCAATATAATCCAGGTATTCATTAATTTTTTTAAAAGAACTTTTTACCCCCGGCATTGCTCCTTTTGCTAAACCCATTTCCTTCAGTTTAATAAAGGAATGCCGGTATTTGGCAATCCTGAGCAGTGATTTGCTGGGAATACAACCTACATTCATGCATTCTCCGCCAATCTTATTCTTTTCAATACCGCAAACCTTTAGACCCATCTCTGCTCCCATGGCAGAAACGGCCATTCCAGCCGGGCCCAACCCGATACAGATTAAATCAAAATCATATTTCATTGGTTTTCTCCCATTTTCTGATTTTTATTATTATACTATAAAAGATAGGATTGCGTAGTGCGTATTGCCCCAAATTTAACCTCCCTTTCTGATATGTTATAATAACAATAATCCAGTCTATTTCCTACCATCGATGAACAACCTAAGTTAGTAATGATTCAAATACTCGATTGCGATCTGGAATACAAATATATTATATAAAAAGGAGGTTACAAATGTCGGTTGTAAAAGTGATTGAAATCCTGGCAGAATCAACAGAAAGCTGGGAGGATGCCACGAAGGTAGCAGTCGCAGAGGCAGCCAAGACCATACGTAACATTCAGACTGTTTATATCAAAAGCTTCCAGGCAGTTGTAGAAGGCAATGAAGTTGTCAGATATCGTGTTGATGCCAAAATCTCGTTCATTGTAAAAGAATAGTCATAAATTTTTTTTCGGATCGGATGCAGAGAGAAACCTGCCAGGGGACGGTTCTTTGGCAGGTTTCCCTGACTAAAAACGAAAAACTAAGCACTAAAAAAATAGGAATAGGTCCCATTTTCGGAACCTGTCCCCATTTTTCTGTTACTATTCCTATATCAAGGGCACTCTTTGATTTATTTAAAATATGCCAAAGAACAGTCCCCTGTTTCACTCTTCTGGTAATTCTGAAACTTTTTTTAATACTCTCAATATAAGGTTTTTATTTTTTACATACATATTGATAGATTGCCATCTAAAGTTCAGATATCTGTGGGCTAATCTATTTCTTTGTATGGCCATTTTGGCCATCACCTTCTGTTCTTCCTCGGAAAAGCCTAATTTTTTAGAACATTCACTTAAAACCTGTGCATAGCTTTCAACTGGAATACCTTGTCTTGTTAGAATAGTTCCACAGATTTCGATTAAGGCTGTAAATATATTTTCCACTGTCCGATCCATTAATTTTTGTAGTTTACGATTTTCTTTATATTCTTTCCAACCTATGGAAATATAATCCTCCTCAAATTCTTTTATTTCAGTAGCAATAAATTGCAAGGAATCATTAATTCTTCCTTTAGCATAATTAAATTCAGGCATGACTAATCTCCTTTAAAATGTTATTTGCTACTTCCTGTTGCCAGTGAATCCCAAAAATTTTAAAATCTTCCATCTGTTTAATCGCTTCTAATTTCATTTTGATAAGATTTTCCCTATTGTTAATATATAATGGGATCCCTAATATGATGGCATTATAATAAAGCATAGGGTGAGGAAAATCTTCTTTGAGAGGAATAATATTAATCTCTTTCCTTATCTCTATACTTAATTCATAAGAAATACTATTCATTAATTCAAATAAAGAATCTTCATCTTTGATATGGAAGGAAAATAATATAGCTAAATCAATATCAGAATCCTGGTGAGGATAGCCTGTAGCCCAGGAACCATAAAGAAAAACTATTTCAATATGGTAGACAGATGATTTCTTTTTAAAATACTCTGTTAATAACTGAACCATCTTTTTCTTTGTTTTCAGATAATCAGGCACTGTTTTCCAAACCCTCTTCATTGAAATTCATGCTTTTAATCTGAGATTATGGGATAATCGTTAAGAGCTTTTTTAAATTATAACATAAAATATACTTTCCCTAAATAAAATCCCTGCGGGTAGAAACGAAGGAAATTGTTTCAACCATTTTACCATGACAATATTATCGTTATTCGTTGATAGTTTTTAGTTTTTAGATAAAGACTCAAGGAAGAAATATTTGCAATGACAAAATAACAGTGAATGAAAAACAAAATTGGAAACAGACTCCCTTTTTGAACCTGTCCCCAATTTTTCAAGTCATCTCATCCTGTCAAGATCGGCCTTTGTGTCATTTTTGTATCAAACAGAGAACTGTCCCTGTTTGGTGTACAGGGTTTTTAGTTGAGAGGTCTTTCGATTCTGAAAGAAATATGAAATATATTGTTATCTTCAAAAGCCTCGTTCACTTTAAACAAGGGATCAATGATAGCGTATAGATAAAAAGTCCGATCTGCCCATCCTTCCCACTCTACGGTAGGAAATTCACTGGGGACACTGATCACTTCACCCCCTAAATAACGAGCCAACCTATAACCGACACTCCCATCTCCTAAGATATCTTCAGTCAAAGAAATTCTGCCAATGAGCATATCTTCTTGATAAACCCGATATGAAGTGGGCATTGGAACCGAAATTAAAATTAAATTTCCAGAAACAGAAAGTGTCATAATGGTTGGATTTTCAGGAATACTTTCATCGCTGGAAAGGACAAAATCAATAATATAACCTTCGCCTTGATGATTTTCCGTACCATTGGCAGTCCTTTTCCCCCTATTTTGAACCATTATAGCAATCCATTGATCAAAATCCTCAACACCTGGAATGAATGCCGGAGAAGCACGAATAGATAATTGGTCTACCACTAAATCAGGCATTTCCCCTAACCCACAGGGAAAATACGTCCGGATAAGTGAATTATTCTCCTCATTTGATTCCTCAATCTGATGAGATGTATCCACTTCCACTTTTACTGTATTAGTCCAACCGATAATAATGTCACTATTGTAAACAGAAACCCCACCCGGTTTATCAATCCCTCCATCTGAGTTCATCACTGCCGGAACCCGCAGATCCATCTCCCCTTGCAGTATATCTGCATCTAACTCAGCATAATATAAAGAAATCTTTGCTGTTACTTCAGATCCAAAGCGCCAAAATGCAGGCATTTGACCTAAACCTTTATTTTTCACGGTAAAAGAAAGGACACCATCAGGAAAAGCACAGTCAATATCAATCACTTCGAGATCAGGCAATAAATCTGAATCAACCGGGTACATAATCGTACATCCAGCCATAAAAATCATAGTAAAAATAAATACAAACATAAATAAATTTTTCATTTTTTACACCTCTTTTTATCCATTTCATGGTTAGATGAAAAAAAAGTTTGTTATGTTTGAGATTTATCTAACTACCTGATTATTGCAATTTCTATAGGGTTTTTGTGGGGTGATAATGCTTTATTTGTATATATTGATTCGTGTTTATTTGGTATATAGTGAACAATCTACTGACTATTTATTTTCCAATGATTAATTCGAAAATTAACAACTAAATACTCTTAATATTATTTGCTAACTATTGTACAGTCTTTCTCTTAACCCAAATAGTTAAAAATATTTTTCTCTTTTCTATTTAAATTTTAGCACAGTTGCGCAACTATTATATAATCTAAGTTGAAACTTAATTGCAAACTAAGATATTTTCAGTTCACAGTTATCAGTCTTCAGAAGAAAAAAATAAAAGAGAATATCTAAAGACAAGAATTACGACAAACGAGAAACAAAATATGGGGACGAGCTATTTATTGAGTTCTTTCCCATATTTTCTGGTACTCTTTCTCTATCAGAAACGGTCTTTGATTCATTTTAAGATATGTCAAAGAACCGTCCCCTGGCATTAATTTTCTACAGGCTGAGAAAATACTCAACAATACCTTCCATCATGCCCCTGGAAAATTTCTTTTGATATTCTGGTGTAAGCAGATGCCAGTTATCCTCCGGATGCATCATAAAGGCTGTTTCAATTAAAACTGCTTTTTTCAACCGAAAAGTACACCATACTTCACTCCAAAAGTGCACCACTATCTGCAAAAAAATTTACTTAATTCAGCCCATCTTTTTCCTCCTTTTCCTGTCCTGCCAGCCACTCTCTGGTTTCCTTCATACGGTAGGAGCTGCCATTCATGTTAAGCAGGTAAGATTTATGGGTCAGCCGGTCAATCATGGCTGCGGTCATTACCGCATCGGAAA